>JBCCMT010000250.1:0-3639 GCA_039026195.1 Pseudomonadota bacterium
CCAACAATAACCCATCAAAAGTTATTGTAGAACGGGCCACACCTATTCCTACCATATTGGCCAAAATGGCATAAACAATCAGAAAGATGCCATTGATAACAGCAATTATAAGTGCACCGCGACCCGCAATAGACCCGATGACATTTTTTGGAATGGGGGTTTCGGATTGTTTTGCGTATGTTGCCCCAACCCCATAGCAGGTGAGAATGATAGCGATCAAACTCGCTGGGGGAGTTGTACTATTTCCGGTGATTTGAATGATGAAACCATAAATAATGATGAGGCCGATAACGCTCAGCATATAATATAAAGCGATATCTTTAACGATTTTATTTTCCATGGGTATCCCTCCCTTACCATATGATAAAGGAGGAATAGGGATGAATATTTAACACACCGGCAAGAAAGAGAGTAAACGAAAATTTACCGCCGACCCGCCTCGACATCAGGACCGAAGCGATTGTCTTGCCGCTCGCCCGGTTGGCAAAGCCAGTAAATGAGGGGGATCAATCCGATGATGGTAAAGCCAATCAACAGCCACCAGCCCGACTTGCCGATATCGTGCAAGCGCCGAACGCCCACGCCAACGCCGGGAAGAAGAAGCGCTAAGGATACCAAACTACCGATAGGTTCGACACTATTTCCCCCAAATAGAATACTATCAATAACACTCGTCGCGATATCTACCAAAAGTGTAAATAGCACAGCCCACCAATAAGCCCCGCGGGAGGACCGACCCTCAAAATTCAGGTAGTTACTGAAAAAAGCGAGATCGCTTCTTTAAAATCCACCATTCGATGAGCGTTTGAAGACATAGGGTCTGAGGACATGGGTTCTGTGGATGACATAAGAAATTCCCCGAAATAAATAAACTTATAAAAGTGTGAAGCTTAGTGATACATATGTTAAATCAAATCACTAACAGCTTTCGCAACGAATGGCTATCCACCAAACTTCAGAGGCAGCGCGAGAGGCTTTTACTCCGCCGCCATCACCTGCACGTGGGGTTTGGCTTGGCGATAATTCGTAATCTTCTCTTCAATCTCATGGCGAAAATGTTGGATCAGCCCTTGAACCGGCCAGGCCGCTGCATCGCCAAGCGCACAGATGGTGTGCCCTTCAATCTGGCCTGCCACGTCGAGAAGCTTATCAATATCTGCCATTTCAGCATCGCCCTCGGCCATTTTGGTCAGCACCCGCCACATCCAGCCCGTGCCCTCCCGACAAGGGGTACACTGACCGCAAGACTCATGCTTATAAAAATAGGCAATCCGTGCAATGGCTTTCACCATATCGGTGGATTTATCCATCACAATGACCGCCGCTGTGCCTAAACCTGACTGATGCTCCCGCAAGGCGTCAAAGTCCATCAAGACGTCGTCGCAAATATCCTTTGGCAAACAGCGGACGGAGGATCCGCCAGGGATCACAGCCTTTAGATTATCCCAGCCGCCTTTGACACCGCCGCAATGGGTATCAATCAGTGTCCGCAGAGGAATAGACATCTCCTCCTCCACATTACAAGGCTTATTCACATGCCCTGACACACAAAATAACTTTGTGCCCGCATTATTAGGTCGCCCAAAGTTTTTAAACCACCCCGCGCCGCGGCGCAAAATGGTAGGGGCCACCGCAATGGACTCCACATTATTCACTGTGGTGGGACAGCCATAAAGGCCCGCGCCCGCCGGGAAAGGCGGCTTTAACCGCGGCTGACCCTTTTTCCCCTCAAGGCTTTCAAGCAGCGCGGTTTCTTCACCACAAATATAGGCGCCCGCCCCGTGGTGGAGATAGAGGTCAAAATCCCAGCCATGGATATTATCTTTGCCGATCAGCTTGGCTTCATAGGCTTCGTCAATGGCCCGTTGAAGCTGTTCCCGCTCAAAAATATACTCCCCTCGGATATAGATATAGCACGCATGGGCCTTCATCGCGAAGGAGGCCACCAAGCACCCCTCAATAAACAAATGGGGGTCGTGACGCATAATCTCCCGGTCTTTACAGGTGCCCGGTTCTGATTCGTCGGCATTTACCACCAGATAATGAGGTCGATCCTTCACCTCTTTGGGCATGAAAGACCATTTAAGCCCTGTGGGGAACCCCGCGCCGCCCCGTCCCCGAAGACCAGAGTCTTTGATCTGATCGATGATCCAATCGGGGCCCATCTCCAGCATCTCACGGGTCCCGTTCCACGCCCCGCGGGCCTTCGCCCCCTCTAAAAATGGGTCTTGAAGGCCATAGAGATTGGTAAAAATGCGATCTTTATCTTGGAGCATAGGAAAGCCAAATTAATAGTTTAAAAGTTGTGATCAGCTACGTCGAAACGACCATAAGAGCAAGATGTCACGACGGCGCAAGCGAAGCTTATCCAAAAAGTTTGAATAAGATGCCCACAGACAAAGCTATATTTGTAGCCAACATCCAACTGTGGAGACGTAAAGTAGATTTAACTTCCATGAGTTCTTTATCATTGTCGACGACAGAAATGGCTGCCTTTCGGGCAAGAGCCTCATCAATGCCAGCACTTTGAAATGCGTCGTAAATATCAACGTTCAAATTACTCATCACGAACTTTCTCCCCTTGGCTTATACACTACAACAAAGAGAACATACAGCGAACAACATCAAATATCAATAGATATTTCTCTTCACGTTATATCATACAATCATCGCAGTCCGTTAAAAAAATAACTGGTGCTTTGAGATTAAGCCCCCTCCACCGCGGGCTCACTATTGGGCAGCTTGCCAATGGGTTTCGCCGCGGAGCCATCATAAAGCGCCGCGTCGGTGAGGCTGGTATTCTCCCCTTCCGGATCGGAGGTATGACGCCCAGGGTTGAAAACACCTGGCTCCACATATTCATCTTTATCTAACTTCAACAGAATTTCTTCAAATTTCTCCGTCGTCAGATCTTGATAATAATAATCATTAATCTGAACCATAGGCGCGTTACAACAGGCGCCAAGACATTCCACCTCTAACCAAGAAAGATTACCGCTTTCCGTTACAACGCCCTGGGGGCCGATCACCTTATGACACACTTCGATCAGGTCCTCAGACCCGCGGAGCATACAAGGGGTTGTCCCGCAAAGCTGAACGAAATATTTCCCCTCCGGCTTCAAGTTAAACATGGTGTAAAAGGTGGCGACCTCATAAACCCGAATATAAGGCATGGACAGCTGTTCAGCGATCACCTCCATCGCTGAAATAGAGATCCACCCCTCTTGCTTTTGGGCTTGCCACAACATGGGGATCACGGCGGAGGCCTCACGACCCTCTGGGTATTTTTTGATTTGGCCCTGACACCATTCAAGATTTTCTTCGGTCCATTCAAAATGGTCAGGTTGAATTTTAGCAGGGCGACGGTCAGCCATAAAACTTCATCTCTATATTTCTTTCCTTTGAGCCAGGTGATCGCGGAATTAGCCTATTTTGTCTAGGGCTGAAAAGGCCACATACCGCCTCCTTTAATAATAGCGCAGCTCCGTCGCTTTCCCGCGGAAGACAATATAGGAAAGGGCCGTATATCCGATAATCATCGGAAGAACCGCAAGGGCCCCCACAAGAATGATGATCAGGCTTTCAGGCGCACTCGCCGCTTCATATATGGTCATTTGCTCTGGTACCACATAGGGATAG
>JBCCMT010000251.1:0-3627 GCA_039026195.1 Pseudomonadota bacterium
GCCAATTTTATTCAGTATACATTTGTTAACTAATAAACCTGATACACCTCTGCTTCCTTTGACTAAAAGCCTCTTCCGATCAAACTCGGCACTGGATCCTGTCTGGGGGGAAATAATGCTTAGGCAAAAGAGTGATGCGTATGAGAAAATGGAAAGGCCCCTGTTTTCCCGCCGAACACGACAAAACAGTTTCCCTAAGTTATATTTTTCGATGGGGTATCTGAAGCTCCACCCAATATCCTTTTTCATTCGTCCCATGCTGATGGTTCGCCCGCAATTGCCTAGCAAAGGCTTGCATTAATTTTGAGCCCAGGCCGATAGAGGTTTTTGTATCTGCACCTGCCCCATTATCTTGTATATTCAGGACAATGTTCTTTTCGGTTGACTTCAGATCAACCCAAATGGTGCCCCCATTGATGTCAAAAGCATATTTCATGGCGTTTGTTACCGCCTCAAGCACGAAAAGCGCGATAGGTATCGCATCATCGGAGTGACGTTCCACCTCATCAATATTCCATATAAGGGCAACATTATCCTCTTCCATCCCCAGCGCATCCCTCAAATGGTAGAGTAGAGCGTCAAAGAAAGGCTGCATATGGACGGTTTCTAGCCGTTCGTGTCTGTAAAGGGTTTGATGAACAATTGACAATGCATCAATGCGGTGTCGAACCGCGCTTAAGACGCGTTTAGATTCGTTATCTTTAACCGCTCTTGTCTGCAAACTAACAAAGCTCGTCACAATTTGGAGGTTATTCTTTACACGGTGATGAATCTCTTTCACTGCTGCGTCTCGTGTATCGATGGCTTTTCGTAATTCTTTGTCTCTTGCCCCAATTCTATCCGCCATCCGCTCTAGCGTTGTGGAGAGGCGCTGTATTTCAGGAGGGGCTTTGGCAAAATCGTTACCGGCCTTATAATTATAATTCCCCCCTGCAAAAGCAACCGCCATTCGGCGTAAAGGCCTAAACCATTTCAAAACTGATCGGTCCACGGCAAACCATACGGCAATCAACGCAACCAAAAATACCATGACGGGGATGCCTACCACTGTGGCGGGCCGTAACGTGAATTCACTCAATATACCAGGCGAGGGCCGAGAACTCATCATAAAAATGTCTTGCCCCCTCACGGGGCTTAATATTCGATCATAATGCTGACCAGAGTCATCTTCGTAAATACCAATGACGGTATCATTTTTAGTTTGAGCACGGTTTAGCAAGTCTTTATCAACTTCAGTATTGAGCTGACTTCCGAAAACGATGCCGTTGTCATTTACAATGGCGATTTCCATGCCCTCATAGGGAGATCGAAAGGCTTCGCTCGTAATAAGCTGCGTGATACTTAGGCCTAAGACCATATGCTGTATATCTGTATCGTCTTCGATACCAACATCATGGTTTAGAAGAAAGACCCACTCTTCTAGCGCTGGGATAAACATCGAATTTAGGTAAAAAAGTTGATCTGTAGACTGATTATCTTTTATATTATCCGTATAAAGGTTAGTCTGCTCAATATCCACAGGCACAGAGCAACTCTGATTTCTATCGCCATCAAAAGAAGCTATCTTCACCACAAAGGGGAGAAGTTCTCTTATACTGTTATATGCGTAATCACATCTTCCTTCAGCGATTTCATCACGAAAAGAGTATAACAAAAGCTCAGCGGATTTGATCGCCTGTTCAACCTTATCATTGGCTTGGTCAGAAAGAATGATCAGTTCTTCCCGACGTTCAGCCATTGAGTTTTGAGCATCAAAATAGGCTTGAAAACCTGCGAATATCAAAACCGGCGTTAGGGCAGCGGTTAAGGTCCAAAGAAGTTTTTCCTGGAGCGTAGATTGGTCAAAAAACTGAAATGGTCTATCTTTGAAGTTCAGCCGCCTCTTCCATGATGTCGGAGATAACGGTTCCGGCTTGGGCGGATCCGTCTGAGTTGAAGCCCGTTGATCCGTCATTCAGCATGTCCTCAAGCGCCTTGCGCGCGCGGCTTACACGGCTTTTGATTGTACCAATGGGACAATCACATATTTTGCCCGCTTCCTCATAAGAAAGGCCCCCTGCCCCCACCAAAATGAGCGCTTCCCGCTGATCAAGCGGTAATTTTTGAATCGCATTTCTCACCGAAAGAAGCTCTAGCGTGGCTGAGGCATCTTCTGTGGCGGTAAGGGTGGCTTCAGCAACCTCCTGATCAAGGGGTTGAGACCGCCAAGCCCGGCGTTGCTCAGAGTAAAAATGATTGCGTAAAATTGTAAACGCCCATGCCCGTAGATTTGTCCCTTGGATATAACTCTCCCGCGCTTTCCAAGCTTTAAGCAAAGCCTCTTGGGCAAGATCATCTGCCATAGAGGCATTGCCACAAAGATTTCGGGCAAAGGCTCGCAAATGCGGAATTAATTCTGTGAGAGAGGTCTTAAACTCGTTCTCGCCATCGGCGGACATGGTCACGATGAGCTCTCCTTGGAAGATTTTTTTCCATCAGCTTTTTGAAGAAGTGTTAAAAAAATCCTCTGGGATATCTTCTTGTGTGACATCGTCATACAACTTTTTCAAGCTCTCTCCTATGCGCTTGGCGCGGTTACGTCTTTCACGTGCTTCAGATGAATTTGAATCCGTTGTACTCATTTATAACTCTATTATATATGGCGCATGAAAGCAGTACTCTTAGTCAAACCAAAAGTTCCAAGCGGATTGCAGATATTTTATAAAAAAGTGCAACCAATATTAAATTAAGACGTTAGTAATAGGTTGTGATTTCCCTTTTTGAGAGTTTCTTATGAGCTTTGTTGATACATATGCCCCACACCTTCCCCTTTTGCGCCGTTATGCCCGTGCTTTGACAGGCAGCCAGCAAAGCGGAGATGCTTATATCAGAGCATCTTTAGAAGCTTTTGCGGAGAACCCTGATCGCATTAATATGAGCGAAAATGATACTGATTATTCGCCCAAAGTTGAGCTTTATACACTTTTCCACATTATGTGGGGCAGCTTTAATGGTGATGATGATCAATCAACCGTTGATATTCATACAGATGAAGAGAAAAATAAGCTTCTAACTCTCTCCCCGATTTCACGGCAAGCCTTTTTGTTAACAAGCCTTGAGGGATTTACAAAAAAAGAAACGGCAAAAATTCTTTCGGTTACCGCAAAAGAAGTCGATATTCTCATTGATGAAGCGCAAAGAGACATAGAGAGCCAGCTTCGTACGAAAGTACTTGTTATTGAGGATGAACCGATCATTGCCGCTGACCTTGAAACTTTAGTGAGTGATCTAGGTCATGAAGTGACGGGCAACGCAGTCACCCATAAAGAAGCTGTTGAAATGGCAAAAGCTAACCCCCCAGGGCTAGTACTATGTGACATACAGCTAGCGGATAATTCATCTGGTATTGACGCAGCGAAGGACATTTTGGGTGAGTTTGATGTGCCCATCATCTTTATTACAGCCTTCCCAGAAAAGTTACTGACGGGGGAGCGGCCTGAACCCACCTATCTTATTTCCAAACCCTTCCAAGATAATACGGTGAAAGCAGCCATCGGTCAGGCTTTATTTTTTCATCCCTCGCGTTAGGACTATTGCGGTTTGAGCTCCTCCATCCCTTAGTACAAGGTATATTCATTTATCCGTAAA
>JBCCMT010000252.1:0-3623 GCA_039026195.1 Pseudomonadota bacterium
ATGGGGATGAGGAGTTGATATCTCGCGCCCAAGCCCTTGATTGGTTTGATCTTTCTGGCATTAACAAAGCCCCTGCGCGCCTTGATCTGGAAAAAATGGCGGTCACCAACAGCCATTATATCGCAAAGCTAGAGGATGAAGCCTTTGTTAAAGCCGCCCTTCCCTTTTTAGACCAAAAGATAACTCAAGATGAATATCAACGGCTTGTCCGCGGGGCGCCGCAGCTCAAAGACCGCTGTAAAACATTGAAAGACATAGAAAAAGCAGCAGCTTATTTATTGCTCAAACGTCCCTTTGAGGTGACAGGCAAGGCCGCAAAACCCTTAAAACAGGAAGGGGTTCTCCCCATTTTGTCTGATATTCAAGACGAACTTTCTTCTTTAAAGGAGTGGTCAATTAACGATATTGATCTAAAGTTGCAGTCCTATGCAGATACACGTCAACTGTCCTTTGGCAAAGTGGGCCCCCCCATACGGGCAAGCGTTACCGCAGGGCACGCTTCCCCTGGTTTGGCTGAGACACTTTATGCCCTGGGGAAAGAAGAAGTGCTGTCAAGACTTGCCGATCGAAGTTAACTCGTTATTGTCGCACTGCACAATGATATGCCCGAAATGAGTATGATCGGGCGTTTTAAAGTTTATTCTGCTCTTCATCTCTTGGGGAGTCATCAGCATAAAATTGGAGACATTCTATGGAAAGTAAACTCAATCAAAAGGGAAGCACCACCGTCGATGGGACGGAATTTCCTATTTATGCTGGGACCCACGGCAATGACGTCATTGATATTCGGGCGTTAGGCAAAAATACGGGCAAATTTACCTTTGACCCTGGCTTTACCTCAACTGCCTCTTGTGAAAGCCAAATTACCTATATTGATGGGGATGAAGGTACCCTCCTCTATCGTGGGTTTCCCATTGACCAATTGGCAGAAGGATCAGACTTTATTGAAAGTGCTTACATCCTCTTGCATGGGGAGCTGCCGAGCCAGTCTGAATTAGATAGCTTCCGCACCAGCATCACCTACCACACCATGGTGCATGAGCATTTCAAAAATTTCTTCAATGGCTTCCGTCGGGATGCGCACCCCATGGCGGTCATGTGCGGGGCAGTGGGCGCCCTTTCTGCCTTCTATCATGATAGTACAGACATTAACGACCCAGAACATCGGATGATTGCCGTCCATCGAATGATTGCCAAAATGCCCACAATTGTGGCCATGGCCTATAAATATACTGTTGGTCAGCCGTTCGTATTTCCCCGAAATGACCTACACTATACTGAGAATTTTTTGCAGATGTGTTTTGCGGTCCCGGCAGAAGAATATGAGATCAGCCGGGTATGTGCCTCTGCCCTTGATAAAATTTTCATTCTGCATATGGATCATGAGCAAAATGCGTCGACCTCCACGGTACGTCTTGCCGGTTCCTCTGGGGCGAACCCCTTTGCCTGTATCGCAGCGGGCATTGCTTGTCTTTGGGGCCCCGCCCACGGGGGCGCAAATGAAGCTGCTTTGCGTATGCTGATGGAAATTGGGACGGTTGACCGTATTCCAGAATATATTGCACGGGCAAAGGACAAGGATGATCCTTTCCGTCTGATGGGCTTTGGCCACCGGGTGTATAAAAACTATGACCCCCGGGCTATGGTGATGAAAAGCGCGACTAAAGAAGTGCTTGATGCCCTTGAGTTAAAAGACCCCATCTTCGCTGTGGCGAAAGAGCTTGAGCGGATTGCGCTAGAAGATGACTATTTTGTTCAGAAAAAGCTTTATCCGAATATTGATTTTTACTCTGGCATTACCCTTCGAGCCCTTGGTTTCCCACCGGATATGTTCACGGCTCTTTTTGCCTTGGCCCGTACTGTGGGGTGGATCGCCCAATGGCAAGAAATGCTGTCCGATCCGAACCAAAAAATCGGCCGCCCTCGGCAAATCTACACAGGCGCGGCAAAACGTGACTTTGTGAGCATGGCGAACAGATAAAAGAGAAGCGTAAGGCGCATAGGATGAAAAAATATGCACCTTATTATCTTGCTTAAATCAGCTCACCTAGAGCAAAGTGCAGTCCGCTTGATTTTTTCCTCATCCTGAGGAGCCATCCCCCTTCGAGACGCCGCCTTGCGGCGGCTCCTCAGGGTGAGGATGGCGTCTCGAAGGACGAGGAAAGTGGTTGATCGAGTTATACTTTTCTTATCCTGCTTAAATCAGTTCATCTAAACATCCCACCCCGGATAAACCCGTGCTAAACGACGTAACAAACCTGGCCAAATGAGTTTATCCCCCAAGCCGGGGATCAACCCCGGCGCCACCTGCTGCGCCACCAGGGCAGACATCTCAGGGCCAGCGTCGATCAATTCACTCTCTTTGCCCACCGCTTGAGCAAGGATTTGCGCTTCACAAGCCCGCTCAAGAAAATACATCCGGGTAAAGGCAATGGCACAGTTCTGTCCTGCGGTCAGGGTCCCATGATTGCGCAAGATCAAGCAGGATTTCTGCCCTAAATCTGCAATCAACCTCTCCCGCTCCTCTAAATTGAGGGCAATGCCCTCATATTGGTGATAGGCTGTGTCATCATGAATATACATGGCAAACTGTGTATACCGCCGAAGACCCTGTTTCTGGGCAGAGACCGCGACGCCGTGGGGCGAATGAAGATGTAAGACACATCCTGCATCCTCCCGCGCCATATGCACCGCGGAATGGATGGTGAACCCCGCTGGGTTCGCCGAATACGGACTATCGGCAACTTTATTCCCCTCCGTATCAATTTTTAAAAGACTTGAGGCTGTCATTTCCTCAAAATAAACCCCATAGGGATTAATTAAAAACCGATGTTCACCCTTTTCGTCGGGCAACCGGGCAGAAATATGGGTGAACACCAAATCATCCCACCCATGCATGGCCACGAGCCGATAGGTGGCAGCCAGTTCACATCGGATTTGCCATTCAACCTCTGACACCTCATTCTTAAGGGAAGGTAGGTCAAAGGGATCAAGAGCATGATCTACAGGAGTCACCCCTTGGGTCACATTCGGTGTATGGGGTGATTGTGTCATCTCGACGACCCTTTCCTTGCGTATCCGTTTTGAAGAAATCATAAAGGAAGGGGTCATTAGGACCAAGGGTCTTTACCAGTGGCCCCGGCATCCCATAGTTTAAACCTCTATGGAGACCTTATGACAGACCATTCAAAAATAGACGTCAGCAAGTTAGCCTTTGTGGCCAGCGAACGGCCGAGCGCGCAAGCAGCTTTCTCTGCGCTAACCACTGCCCATGGGCAATGTGAACTTGAAGACGCCTCGGCCATCATTGTGCTAGGGGGGGATGGAACATTGCTTGAAACCTTGCGGCAAACCATGCATTTGCCCGCCCCGGTTTATGGAATGAATTGCGGAACCGTTGGGTTTTTGATGAATGAATATGCTGTGGATAACCTGCCAGAGCGATTATTGGCGGCTGAGCATATGCTGATCAATCCCCTGTCCATGAAAGCGACAGACAAAGATGACAAAGTTCACGAAGCCATGGCTATTAATGAGATCGCCTTACTTCGTGAGACCCGCCAGACAGCCCGCATTCAAATCAAAGTGGGGGGACAAACCCGGCTTGAAAAATTGATCTGCGA
>JBCCMT010000253.1:0-3593 GCA_039026195.1 Pseudomonadota bacterium
GGGTCGGTCTCCCGGCTATCGATCATCTCTCGTGTGGATCAAGGCGACGCCTGGGCCATCACTTGCGACGCTGGTCAGGTGAGCAAGCTGACCCCCGCCCCCTTCCCTGGTACCGGCACACGGCTTGAGGTGCGGGATCTGTTTTACGCCACCCCTGCGCGGTTGAAATTTCTCAAAACGGAGCGGGCGGAAACCATGGCGGTGTCCGCCACCCTAAAAGCCTTGGCCATGGCCCGACCTGATGTCGCCTTTTCCTTAGAGGCGGATGGGCGAAAACGCTTTACCTACCCCGCCCAAAGGGAGGGAAATGAGGGGCATTTGCAACGTCTGGGTGCTATTATGGGAAATGATTTTGCAGATAACGCCGTCCCCCTCCATGCTGAAAGAGAGGGGGCGGTCCTAACGGGGTTTGCCGGTGTCCCCACCTTTAACCGAGGGCAAGCGGACCGCCAGTATTTATTTGTGAACGGACGACCTGTAAAAGATCGCCTGCTGATGGGGGCCCTTCGCGGGGCCTATGCTGATTTTCTGGCCCGCGACCGGCATCCCCAAGTGGTTCTCTTCCTTGATTTGCCTTACGCACAAGTGGATGTGAATGTGCACCCCGCAAAAAGTGAGGTCCGGTTTCGCAACGCCGCCAGTGTCCGAGGGCTGATCGTCTCTGGCCTGCGCGCAGCGCTAGCAGAGGCAGGTCATAAAGCCTCCACCACGGTATCGGATTATGCGTTAGGGAAAGCCCAAGCAAGCCATTTTCCCACGGCTGTGCCGTCCAAAGCGACGGTGGATCGGTCCTTTCTGCCCCCCCTCCCCGCCCCCATGGTGATGGAGGAGCGCCAGCAGGTTTTCACAAATACCGATCATGAGGGGGAAGCCATCGCCCCCTCCTCTCGCGTGGAGGGAGAGGCGGCTATTCCAGATGAGCCTGCCGAAGGTCAAGATCACTTCCCCCTCGGCGCCGCCCGGGCGCAGTTGCATGAAACCTATATTGTTGCCCAAACCCCAGATGGCATGGTGATTGTGGACCAACACGCCGCCCATGAACGATTGGTCTATGAGGAGATGAAAACGCATCTGGAAAAGGGCAATTCGCCCACGCAGGCCTTGCTGATCCCCGAAGTGATTGAATTGCCGCAAGAAGAGGCTGAAATTCTCCTGACCCGCGCCGATGAGTTTGCAGAACTTGGTTTGGTCCTCGAAGCTTTTGGCGATGGCGCTGTTTTGGTGCGCGAGGTGCCAGGCCTTTTTGGGCAAGGGGATGTACAAGGATTAGTGAAGGATTTGGCAGCTGACCTTGTCACCCTTGACCAAGGCCTGGCCCTTAAAGAACGGCTCGGCGAAATTTGCGGCAACATGGCCTGTCGCGGGTCTATCCGGGCGGGGCGCCGGTTAACGGCTGAAGAAATGAACCACTTACTTCGGCAGATGGAAGCCACCCCGCATTCTGGGCAATGTAACCATGGGCGCCCCACCTATGTGGAGCTGAAATTAGCTGATATTGAAAAATTATTCGGACGCAGATGAGCTTAAAGAAAAGCTTACGGCTCAAGCTCTGTGTCCCAATAAAGATAATCATGCCAGCTTTCATGTAAATAATTGGGGGGAAAGCCGCGCCCTTTTTCATTCAGCTCATACATATTGGGCTGATGCGGCGGTTGGGCCGGGAACATCCGCACTTCCTTTGGCATTTTATTCCCTTTGCGGAGATTACAAGAACTACACGCTGTTACAATATTCTGCCAGGTGGTTTTCCCCCCGCGCGACCGCGGGATCACATGGTCAAAGGTTAAGGTATCACGGTTGGTATCGCCACAATATTGACAGGTAAATCCATCCCGCAAAAAGACGTTAAACCGGGTGAAGGCTGGTTTGCGAGCATGGTTCACGTAATTTTTAAGGGACACCACGGAGGGAAGGCGCATTTTAAGGTTTGGACTTTTCACCACCGTCTCATATTCGGCGACCACATCCACGCGATCGAGGAAAACAGCTTTCAGCGTATCTTGCCATGACCAAAGGGAGAGAGGGAAATAGCTCAGGGGTCTAAAATCAGCATTTAAGACCAGCGCTGGGCATCCATCGGGAGAGGCATGGTGAAGAGATTGCATTTTACTGAACCCACCGTTGCGGGAGCCAGAAACGCATAAATCGGATCACCCCTATTCGGCTAGTGACCATATTCGGCGTCATATAGGCCGCCCCGCATTTTAATATGTTAAAAAGGAACGTCTTGAACGCGCCGTCCTCCCAACTCGTAAAGCTTCATTACTCTACACTATGGTCATATATGATTCTATATGACAGTTTCTTGTAAAAGACGAGGATTTATCGACGTTTAAGAAACTTTGTCTCAGTCTATACCCTATTCTTCTAGTTATATGGGAACTCTGTTCCTTAAATACGCGTAATGTGTCCATAAAATATGGGCTGCCATACCGCGATAGGGGTCAAATTGGGCGGTGGCCAGCTTATCAAAGATCTGGATGGCGGGCTTATCGCTCTCCCCTTTTGCTGCATAATAGCTGGCGTACAGGGCGACATCTTTTTGCGGCCAGATATTCATGCGGCCCTCACAAAAAAGAAGATAAATGGCCGCTGACCACGGACCTATCCCCTTTATGGCCGTTAACTGCGCGATGGCGTCATTGTCCTCAGCTTTTTTAAGGCGTGTAAAATCAAGGGTGCCCGCAAGAACGGCTTCGGCCACGATTTTCATATAGCGAATTTTTGGTCGGGAAAGACCGCAAGATTGCAGCCTCGCGGTGTCCGTGTGAACAATTTGTTCTGGTGTTATCTCCCCCAGCGTCTTTTCACAGCGCGCCAAAATACTTTGCGCACTGGGGATAGATAGTTGCTGTTCGACAATAATACGAAAGAGGCCAGCATAACCCCCAGGTCGGCGCCGGATCACGGGGCGTTTAATCACCCCCACCGCCTTTTTTAAGGCTGGGTCTGCGTTAACAAGAAAATGAACAGCCTCATCATATTCCCTTTCGTCCATATCATCCCTACACAGCTTTTTTAAAAAGCATATTTCTCAAATAAGGGACGAAGATTGCCTTGCTGCTGCTCAAACTCATCTAAAAAAGTGCAAGCAAAGCTTTGGCCCGTCTCTGCAATTTCATGGAGGGGGGTGAGGAAGCCGGTTTCGTCTGACCCGCCCTTGTCAAAAAAGGCACGGGCGCGGAGGCCTTGGGTGGAGAGGCCCAGCACCTCTTTTGCAATATCCTGGAGGGGTCGGCCTTCCACTTGCGATGACATTCCAAACTGGGCGGCATCCAACCGGAACTGGGCCCGGGTTTCAGGCGACCAGTCTTTTACCAGATCCCAAGCGGCGTCCAGACTCTCCTGATGGTATAAAAGCCCCACCCAAAAGGCCGGCAGCGCGCAAATCCGCCCCCAACTGCCGGAATCCGCCCCGCGCATTTCAAGGAAGGTTTTTAAACGCACCTCTGGAAAGGCAGTGGACAGATGGTCTTTCCAATCTTCCATGGTGGGTTTAACCCCAGGGGCCGCGGGCAATTCCCCTTTAATAAAATCTCTGAAAGATTGGCCCGTGGCGTCAATATAATCCCCATCTCGCCAGACAAAATACA
>JBCCMT010000254.1:0-3583 GCA_039026195.1 Pseudomonadota bacterium
AGCAAAGCTAGCCCCTTCTGTGAAGTCTGTTTTTGAAAAGGGGCAGAAGTTTCTCAAGAACAAAAATCACAAAACCTTCCAGTTTAAGTTATTGTTATATATAATATTTCCTCCACCTAAATAGTTATCCTTCCCCCCAAACGCCAAAAACGCTAGCGCGTCCTTTATGACTACACCCTCTCATCCCCCCTCATCTCAAAACTGGCGGCCGCAGCCTATAGATTGGCAGGTTTCACAAATGCCTGTCGGCTATGCCGAAGCTGTTTCTGAGATGGAGGCCTATGTCGAAAACATCATTGCAGGAACGGCGGCTGAGAAAGTGTGGCTGCTTGAGCACCCTCCCCTTTACACAGGGGGCACCAGTGCGAAGCAAGAGGATTTAAAAGACCCCCATCGGTTTCCCGTTTTTAAAACTCGCCGCGGTGGGCAATATACCTATCATGGCCCCGGACAGCGGGTAGCTTATGTGATGCTGGACTTGCGCAAGCGGCACCAAGATATTCGTCAATATATAACAGATCTTGAAAAATGGATTATCAACACACTCTCTGAATTTAACGTATACGGAGAGGTAAGACCAGACCGTGTTGGGGTCTGGGTTGATCGCAGTCAACCAGGGGTACAAAGGGAAGACAAAATCGCGGCCATTGGTGTACGCCTTAAAAAATGGGTGACCTTTCACGGTATTGCCTTAAATGTTGAACCTAATCTTTCTCATTTTGAAGGAATTACCCCTTGCGGCATTCAACCAACGGCGTTTGGCGTCACAAGCCTTGTTGATCTTGGGTTGCCCGTGACGATGGAAGAGGTTGACGCCGCACTGGCCAAAAGCTTTACCGATATCTTTGGCCCTCTCTCAATTTAAGGAAAAACATGCCTTTAGGATTTATCTTTATACTCATGGGGTTTCTTGCGGGTGGACTGGTTTCAGTACAAGGAATTATTAACGGTCGTCTTTCCCATTTTATTGGGGGACCCACGCAAGCGGCTTTAGTCTCTTTTTCAGTAGGCTGTCTGTTTCTAGTATTTGTTAACTTAGTAACCCGACGCTCTATCCCAACTCTCGCTGAGGCAAGTGCTGCCCCATGGTGGGCGTGGACGGGCGGGTTTTTTGGGGCTCTTGTAGTTACTTCTGCTGCCCTTATCATTCCAAAAGTAGGAATTGCAAGCTGGACAGCCTCAATAATCACGGGTTCTCTTGTTTTTGCCCTATGGCTTGACCATATCGGCGCCTTTGGTCAACTTAGCCGTGAAATTAATTTTATGCGTGTCGTCGGAGCGTCTTTTTTGTTACTTGGTGTTTATATCATCCGCCGCTTTTAGAGCATCGCGCCGAAAAGTGTACGCGGTTTTCGGCAAAAAGCGATGCGAAATCAAAAGACGATAGCGAGGGCGTGAGTATAAACGAACGTCCGATGCTATAAAGGGCTTATGATTTCTTTTTATCGTAAGGGTTCTCGCCTTTTCGAAGCATTAACCGAATAGGGACTGCTTTTATATCAAAAGCATCCCTTAGCCCGTTGATCAAATAGCGCCGATAGCTTTCAGGCAAATCATCTGCCCGCTGACAATGGGCCATAAAGGTGGGGGGCCGCGTATTCACTTGGGTAATATATCGCAATTTAATCCGCCGCCCCTGCACTGCGGGCGGCGGGTGGCGTTGGGTGGCATCCCCTAGCCAGAGGTTAAGATCAGATGTTTTCACCTTCGCATTCCAATCGCGGTAAACAGTTGTAATGGCAGGCATAAGTTTAGGGATGCCCCTTCCCGTCTCCGCTGACAGTGTTACAATAGGCACACCAGAGGCCTGGGGGAGAAGCCGTGACGCCTGTTCCCTTAAGGCAAGGCCTGCTTCGCTTTTATCTTCAATCAAGTCCCATTTATTGGCCACCAAAACCAGCGCTCGCCCCTCTCGCAAGACCAAGTCGGCAATCTGTAAATCTTGTTTTTCAAAGGGGATGGTGGCATCCATCATGACAGCCACCACTTCTGCAAATCGGATGGCGCGCACCGTGTCGGAGACGGACAATTTTTCAAGCTTGTTCTGAACCTTAGCCCGTTTGCGTAGGCCCGCCGTGTCAAAAAATTTTATGGGCCAGCTTCGCTCCTCATCTTGCCAAGACCATTCAACGCTGATCGTATCTCGGGTGATGCCCGCCTCGGGGCCCGTGAGCAATCGGTCCTCTCCAAGCAATTTATTCACCAGCGTGGACTTACCGGCATTGGGTCGTCCGACAATTGCCACACGGAGGGGTTTGAGCGGATCATCCCACTCAAGCCCCTCATCTTCATCGCTCGTTTTGTCCGCCTCCGCTGAAAAGGGCACGAGCGCTTGGTAAAGGTCCGCTATCCCCTCCCCATGCTCAGCTGAAATCGCGATAGGGTCCCCAAGGCCCAATTGATAAGCCTCATAGGCCCCGTCTTCGCCCCGGCGACCTTCGGTTTTGTTCGCCACCAAAATAACGGGCCGCGCAGCCCGCCGGAGGGTCGCAGCCAGTTCCTCATCATGGGTGGTCAGGCCAGAGCGCGCGTCCACAAGAAACAGACTGACATCGGCCAGTTCAATCGCGCGTTCTGTTTGCGCGCGCATTCGCGCCTGGAGTGAGCCGCTGGATGCTTCCTCCAGACCGGCCGTGTCGATGAGCACAAGGTCAAGGTCGCCAAACTGCACCTCATGCTCACGGCGATCGCGGGTCACCCCCGGCTGATCATCCACCAGGGCGAGTTTCCGCCCCGCAAGACGGTTGAACAGGGTAGATTTGCCCACATTAGGGCGTCCGATAATTGCTACTCTTAAGGCCATTGGGCGCGTCTACAGGAAAGAAAGCGACGCGTCATCCCTATCGTTATCATATAAAAAGTGATGGTTTTTTACCATTCTTGTCATGCCCATAGCCTTGGGCACAAAACCAAGTCCATCAGGTAAATGTCATGCCGATTTTGCGGCCTTCATGAGCGTTTGTCGAAACTTATCATCCGTAATCGGACGCTATCAATCTCTGCCTCTAATAAACCGTAAGTGACGAACCCCGCGGACCCGCCCCTTGCCCGTACAGCGAGATAAATCAACTGCTCGGCCTCACCGTCTTGATCAAAGTCTGCCTGCGCAATATCTTGTAAAATCATAATTTGCGTCGGTGTATCCAGATGCCAGCGCCGGGGGGTCGTTTCGTCTTTTGTGATGATCGGCGGTTCAGAGGCTGTCTCCCCTAAGCTCGGCCATTGGTCGGCAGGTATCGTTTTGATTTCTGTTTCGGTTAAACGGGACCCCTGAAATTGTGATGTGCGGGGTATATCCGCCAAGGGGGCAATGGAAAGAAGACCACAATAGCGAATAAAACGACTTTCATCCACCATGCCCACCGTGGTCATGGGTTGCCAATTCTCGGCTTTTAAATCTGCATAGGATGAACATGTATCCACTTCTCGTTCAGGAAGAGAAAAATTCGTAGGATGAGCTAATATCACCTTTGCAGGACGCGTGACCCCGTCGGCGGTTAACCGATCCACGGGCTGATCTTTCATGGCCCGCAACTCTCTTTGGGTCGCGCATCCCATGTCGTTTTGGATAATCTGGGGAAAG
>JBCCMT010000255.1:0-3580 GCA_039026195.1 Pseudomonadota bacterium
CTGCATATCCCCATTCCAGCACCCGCTCTAACCATTCCCCCTTAAAATAGGCGGGGATGGTTTTGTCATAGGCGGCCCAAAAATAAAGGGCACTCATCTGTAGGGGGATAAGACTTTGGGCCCACAGGGCGCCACGCTCCGCTGGCGGGTTCTCCCCTTTTTGAGCTGCGCGCCGAATGCGCAAATATCGGTCAACGGAATAAGATCGTCCGCAAGGGCTAATCATCAACACAAAACAGCCAAACATCAGCATATAAACATGATGGTGGGTCCACTCCCAATGGTCGAGGACAAAGCCATAAAAATGATAGATAAGGAAAACCGTAAAAAACAGACCCGCTGCGGCGGCGCGGGTGCGAAAACCGATCAGCGTTAGGGTTGAGAATAAGAAAAAGAGAAGGCTAATCATCAAATAGCTTGCATTCTCCGCCGCAAATACCCCGATATCTTTCCCAAACTTATTCCACAGCAAGAGGACAATCCCGATACGGATAAGCGCAAGGGGGCGGGTGGAGCCTTCCCTTTGGGCAACTGTTTTTAGAAATTGAAAGCTAAGGCTCATTTTTCTGCCCCGCAAATAGAAAGGGCTTGCGGTGTCGACCAGCCACGGCCATAGCCCACATATCCCACGTAAGAAAGGGTGTCGCCTGCGGTGAGGTCTGAGCAGATTTTTTGCGCAAAAATCTTTATATCCGCTGGGCTCTTCACCCTTGGGTCAAAGCGATAATGTTGTGACTTTACAGGGTAACGCGTGAGCCCCGCCACCTCTAAGGGGGTGAGGCGCGTCTCCGCCCCATTCGCTCGAGTTAAAATAAATTCGCCCTTCAAAACGCCTTCGCCAACGCCTGAAAACATGACCCAGGGCCGGATGAAAATATTATGCTGCTGGAAAACCTGCGGCCAGGCAGGGGAGAATAAAATATATCCGCTCAAAAGGATCAGCGCGATCATGCGCCCACGAAGGTGAGATGGCGTTGTCACCTTATGGAAATTGCCCTCACGAGAGGTGGCCCGCTGGGAGGAGACCAGAGGGGCGGGAGCCAGACGGGAAGGGGAATGAGACAATGTGTCACTCATAGTCAGGATCACTCATGAAAAACGGCGCCGCTTATTTCGACTGGGGTTTACCAAAAAGGTTCAAAACCACCGTTAACGCTGCAGCGCTTTTTCACAGCTTAGCGTTAACCCTTTTCTTCTTGATCCTAGGGGAGGCGGCCCTAAGGTGGGACCATCTTGTTTGAGAATGTGTCTTAAGCAATCAAATTTAATCAGATAAAAGAGGAAGCTTTTGTCTGATATCATATCGAGAATGAGGGAATTTTATGGGTATTATCAACGAATTTAAAGAGTTTGCCATCAAGGGCAATATGGTCGACATGGCTGTCGGTATTATTATCGGCGGGGCGTTTGGGACCATTGTCAAATCATTGGTCAGTGATGTGATTATGCCGCCGATTGGCTATTTGGCAGGCGGGCTTGACTTTGCGGACCTATTTTACGACCCCACGAATGGCGGCTATGCGTCTTTAGAAGCTGCGCGGGAGGCAGGCGCCCCCGCCATTGCCTATGGTTTATTCATTAACAATTTGATCAGCTTTGTCATCGTGGCCTGGGCTGTCTTTATCTTGGTAAAGGGCATGAATAGCCTTAAGAAAAAAGCGGAAGAAGTACCAGAGGCGCCAGCAGAGCCGCCGCGACAAGAGGTTTTACTCGAAGAAATTCGAGATGCTTTGCGCAAAGGGTAATTTTTAGTTGGCGCTCATCCCCGCGGATGCGGGGATCTCCCATGTGAACATCAAAAAGATCTTGTGCCGTATGGGGTATCCCATGGGGCACAAGAAATTTATTTTGCACCAAAAACCGCATTGCAGCGGGGGGCATCCGCCCCTAAACGAGGTCGATGACTGACCTTAAATATATTCGCAATTTCTCCATTGTGGCCCATATCGACCATGGCAAATCCACCCTGGCGGACCGGTTGATCCAAGAAACCGGCGGGCTGTCCGATCGGGAGATGCAGGCCCAAGTGCTTGATAATATGGAGCTAGAGCGGGAGCGGGGCATTACCATTAAGGCCCAGACGGTCTCTTTAAGCTACAAGGCCCAAGATGGGGAGACCTATCAGCTGAACTTGATCGACACGCCGGGCCATGTGGATTTCGCCTATGAGGTGAACCGGTCCCTCGCCGCGGTGGAGGGCTCTCTCCTCGTGGTAGATGCCTCCCAAGGGGTGGAGGCGCAGACCCTCGCCAATGTGTATCAGGCGATTGAGGTGGACCATGAAATCGTCCCCGTATTGAATAAAATTGATTTGCCCGCGGCGGAGCCGGACCGGGTGAAAGAGCAAATTGAGGATGTCATCGGCCTTGACGCCAGTGATGCGGTGGAGATCTCCGCAAAAACCGGCCTCGGTATCCCCGATGTCTTAGAAGCGATTGTGACCCGGCTACCTGCACCGGAAGGCAATATCGACGCCTCCCTTAAAGCGATGCTGGTGGATAGTTGGTATGACGCCTATTTAGGGGTGGTGGTCCTGATCCGCGTGATCGACGGGGAGATCAAAAAAGGCCAGCGGGTTCGGATGATGGCAGCGAAAGCCACTTATACGGTGGATCAGGTGGGTAAATTCACGCCCCACCGGGTCACCGTGGATAAGATGGGGCCTGGGGAGATTGGTTATATCACGGCCTCCATCAAAGAGGTGGCGGACACCAATGTGGGAGACACGATCACCGATGATCGGGTGCCGGCAGAGGAAGCCTTGCCTGGCTTTAAGCCGAACCAGCCAGTGGTGTTCTGTGGTCTCTTCCCCGTGGACAGTGCGGAATTTGAAGACCTCCGCGATGCCATTGCCAAACTTCGGCTCAATGATGCGAGCTTTGAGTTTGAAATGGAAACCTCAGCGGCCCTTGGGTTTGGTTTCCGTTGCGGTTTTTTAGGCCTGCTCCATTTGGAAATTATCCGAGAGCGGATTGAGCGGGAATTTAATATTGATTTGATCACCACGGCGCCATCGGTGGTCTATCATATGTATCGGACCAATGGGGAGATGGAAGAGCTCCACAACCCCGCTGATATGCCGGACCCGGTGCATATTGATCATTTGGAGGAGCCTTGGATCAAAGCAACCATTCTGGTGCCGGACGAATATTTAGGGTCCGTCCTGAAATTATGTGAAGAACGCCGGGGGATCCAGCAGGATCTTACCTATGCGGGTTCCCGCGCCATGGTGGTGTATGAGCTGCCCCTCAATGAGGTGGTATTTGATTTTTACGACCGCTTGAAGTCCATTACCAAAGGTTATGCGTCCTTTGATTATCAAATCATTGGCTATCGTCAGGATGAGTTGGTCCGGATGCAGATTTTGGTGAATGAGGAGCCGGTGGACGCTCTCGCCATCATTGTGCACCGCTCAAAAGCTGAGTTTCGCGGGCGGGCCATGTGTGAGAAGCTGAAAGATTTGATCCCCCGTCACCTCTTTAAAATCCCCATCCAGGCGGCCATTGGCGGCCGGGTGATTGCGCGGGAAACTATTGGCGCCATGCGCAAAGACGTGACGGCGAAATGCTATGGCGGGGAC
>JBCCMT010000256.1:0-3580 GCA_039026195.1 Pseudomonadota bacterium
CCCTAAGGGGTCTTTGACCCATCGGGATGAAAAGGCGAAGGTAAACCCTGGCTATGAGGCGTGGAGCCCTGAAAACGCCTAAATTTCTTTTTAAAGGACGAATGCGTGAGGGAAAGCGAGTGCAAGTGATCAAAACTTTCAAAAAAGGGGTTTCTTCTCGCTTCAGCCTAGTGACCCTTTCCTTTTTCGCACTTAGCCTCTCAGTAAAGGCGCAGACAGAGGTTGAGGGGGCTGCCCTACCGCTTTCCGACGCTGAAAATAGACTAGGCTGGAACCTTACCCCCCAAGAAGCAGAAGAAGCGGACGACCGCACTGAACTTGACCGGCTTTCCCGTTCCCCCTCTGGGGTCACCTTCGGGGCCATCATTTATAACAGCCAGTCCGACAACCCCTTAGTCCCCATTTCCGTCACCTTACGCGCTTTAGACAAAATTACCGCCAACTACACGGACCTTGAAATTCCTATCGGGGAGGAGGCAAGTTTTGGACCCCTCACCCTCCTGCCGCGCACATGCGATAAACGCCCCCCCGAAGAGACACCTGAAACCACCGTGTTTTTGGAGGTTTTCTCAGGGAAAAATGATGTGTTGGGCGAGCGGGTGCGCGCGAATTTGGGGACAGAGATAGCGGACGTGCAAAGTCGTATCCGCTTGCCCGGCGAAGGGCCGAGGGATTTAAGTGCTGCGCCCGCTTTGTTCCGTGGATGGATGTTTGCTTCTTCCCCATCCCTTAACGCGCTTGAGCATCCTGTTTATGATGTGTGGGTCATTGATTGTAAAATGGTGGACCCTGAGGTTTGAGCCGGGAGGCGGTAAAAATCACTGCTTTTGCTGATCGCGTCTTTTAGCATGATTTCATATTCCCCGGCGGGGATCTCTTGTGCGCCAAATTGCGTCAGATGATCATTTTGAAATTGGGCGTCGAGTAATTGATATCCGCCCACGCGCAATCGGCCCACAAGATGAACCAGTGCCACTTTGCTTGCATCTGTTGCGGTGGAGAACATGCTTTCCCCAAAAAAGGCCGCCCCGATGGAGACCCCATAAAGCCCCCCCACCAACTGGTCATTTTCCCATGCTTCCACACAATGGGCATGGCCTTGTTGAAATAACGCTGTATACGCCTCAATGATGGGGGCGTTAATCCATGTTTGAAACCGATGGGTTTGGGGCAGGGCGCATCCCTCTATCACGTCCTTAAAGCTTGTGTTGACCTTTATCTCATAGCGGTCCTGCCGAACACGTTTTTTCAAAGATTTTGAAATGTGAAAATCGTTGAGGGGTATCACCCCCCGAATATCTGGTTTGACCCAAAAAATATCCCTTGAAAAACGGTCTTCCGCCATCGGAAAATATCCGATTTGATAAGCCTTTAACAACAAGTCTGTCGTTAATCTTTGCGGCGTTTGAGGCGTTGACATTTCAAGATTATGCGCAAGTTTTCCTAAAATGTCATGCTTATTCAAAGGGGAATGGGTGAGATCTGATTGCCTAAAGGTCAGGAAGGCTTACTTCCTCCACCGGCACTGTCCTCGCGACAGGGTCCAACTGAACGGTAAGAGGGCTTTTGCTTCTCTTCGTGAGTTGATAGCGCTCCGCTGCATAGCCCGCACGCGCCACCGTCATTTGAAGAGGGCCATCAATGCCCACCCGGCAAGGGGTTTGGCATTCGGTCCCATCCAAAAAGCTGATGGTCGCCCCATCCGGATCGCTTTTGACGAGGACATAGACCGTATCCTCCGGTGTCATATTCAACCGTGAAAACCCATCTGTCGTCATGCAGCCGGAGAGCAACACAGATAGAAAACCTAAAGCGACAAACTGTTTCATGGGCCAATCTCCAAACTTGAGACGCTATCGAACGCCTGTTCGAGATCCGCCGTCAAGTCAACCACATCCTCTAGGCCAATGTGAAACCGCAATAGCTGGCGCTTTTCCGTCCAAGGAACCGCCGTGCGGATGGCCTGTGGCCAGCAAGGAAGGCAAAGGCTTTCAAATCCGCCCCAGCTATAACCAAGCCCATAAAGCTGAAGGGCGTTGAGAAAATGTTCTGTCTTCGCTTCTTCTTCCCAATCCACGAGGATAGAAAAAAGACCATTTGAGCCGGTAAAGTCCCTTTGCCAGAGCGCGTGTTGGGGGTGGGAGGGAAGGCCGGGGTGAAGGACCTGTGCCACCTCCGGCCGGGCTTCTAACCATTTTGCAATCGCCAACCCACTTTGCTCATGGACCTCAAGCCGGCGATGGAGGGTTCGTAAGCCCCGATGGGCGAGGGTGACATCTGCCGCTGAAACGGAAAGTCCCATGAGCCGCGCTGTGCGTGCAACTTTACGCGCTATGGTCTCATCTTTCGACATCACCGCGCCCATTAAAAGGTCCGAATGTCCGCCCACATATTTTGTTAAAGATTGTACACTGATCGCAGCGCCCATAGAGAGGGGTTTGAGATGCACACCGGCGCCATAGGTATTATCCACGGCCACAGGGATCGATCCGGCGGCAGTGATGATCGCCGGTAGGTCTTGAATTTCAAAGGTAAGGGAGCCTGGGCTTTCACAAAAGATAAGCTGTGTGTTCGGGCGGATGAGGGCACTGATATTTTCTCCCACAAGCGGGTCAAAATAAGTGGTCTCTACCCCCATCGTGGTAAGATATTTATCACAAAAACTTCGTATGGGATCGTAACAACTATCGCTTAGTAACAGATGCTCGCCTTCGCTGACAAAACTTGAAATGGCCAAGGTCACCGCCCCTAGGCCAGAGGATGCAAGGCTCACCCCCGCGGCGCCCTCTAAATGCATTAAATTTTCTTCAAATGCCCGGTGGGTGGGCGTGCCCGCCCGACCATACATAAAGGGGCGCACCTTCGCGCGAAAGCTCTGATAGTCGGGGAAAAGATAAGTCGACCCTGCCTCCGTCGCCGGGTTGACAAGACGTACCCCCTTTTTCGGTCGTCCAAAATGGGCGTCACCCGTTGGGCCTTTTATCCGTACCATTCAATCACTCCCGCCCCTTGGTCATAGACCGTGAACCCCATTTTTTGATAAAGTTGTAGGGCGCCTGGGTGGTCCAAACTCGCTGTTTCAATAATCACCCGCTCTGGGTTTTGGTCCCAAATCCATTGCAGCATTTCTTGTAAGAACCAGGGCCCTAATTTAAAGCCTTGCGCCTCTGGCACGAGGCCAAAAAATTTAAAGTCCATCAGCCCCGCAGGTTTTGTTTGTATTTCTGCAAATCCCGCAGGCCACCCCTCTTTGTAAAGAACAAAAATTTGTGTTTGTGGGTCATGGATCAGGGCTTGCAGTTTTTGATCCTCAAGATACCGCCGGGTCACCCATTTATGGGGTCCACCGATCTGTTCAAACAAAAATCGATAAAAGGGGAGGGATATATTTTCCGTTCGCATCAGGGCTGTTTTGAAGGCAGGCGGATAAAGGCTTTTGAACATGGGCTTTGCCCGTTGCTCAAGATAGGTCACCGTCACATCGCATTTTTCATATAGATTTTTGTTTTTGACAATCATGATAACCAATTGGGCGTCGGCAGACCTTTTTCCTTCAGCCAGTCAGGGTTATAGATTTTCG
>JBCCMT010000257.1:0-3577 GCA_039026195.1 Pseudomonadota bacterium
CGGTGAGGCTGTCACGGATAATATCAGCGTCTTTTCTCGCTTCCATATCCCCTTTTTGAGCAGCCAATTCATACCACAGATAAGATTGCTCTACATTATGCATATCAGGGGGCAGAAATTCTGCATTGGGATCATAGAGCAGTCCCAGATTATACATACTGTCGATGACACCATAATTTGCGGCGCGCTCAAACCATTCAAGAGACAGTGAAAAATCACTCTCTTCAATAGCAAGGGTGCCTAACCGATGCATGGCAAGGGCATTTCCAGAAAGGGCTGCGTCGTTATACCAGCGTTTGGCGTTGATGAAATTTTGGTCCGTCCCCAAACCGTTAAAGAACATCTCACCAAGTAAATATTGGGCAGGCACGTGACCATATAGGGCAGCTTCCCTAACCACGGTAAAGGCTGCAGCTTGATCCTCTAAAGAAATGGCGTTGTTGAGCATGGCTTTGCCTTGCTCATAAAGGGCCTTTCCATCGGGCGCCGCCACGGGGGGAAGGGGGGCCGGGGCGGGCACCACCTCTTCAGCGGGGATGCCCTCATCGACCATTGCTGTTTCTTCCACAGCTTCTTCTTCTTTTGATCCGCCACCAAAGAAGATCAAACCGGCTGCCAACATGGCAAGAATCAAAAGGCCTAAAAGCGCGATCAGCGGTAGCCCTAATTTTCGGTTTTGGCCGTCCGGCTTTATCGCAGCATCGATATCGGCATGTTCGGCTTCATCTGACCGGTCGCCTAAAACCGAATGACGATCTTTTTCCTCAGCCTCGCTCTCTGTCGCATTTTCCTCATCTTGGGGGAGGGCGGCTTGCTCATCTGCGAGGCGTTTGCGCCGTGCTTTGGCTGCGGCAAGGATTTTTTCTCGCGGTGTTAAGGGTTTGGCTGCATCTTCCACGCCTTCATTCGCGCCAGGGGCATCAAAGACAGCATCAAATTCTGCATCCGATTGCTCATCGCTAGGAACAAGGTCAAGATCGTCAAAATCATCATCGGTTTTTTCAGAGGACGGGGCTGGATACGGTACCTCTTGGGCGGCGCCCAAGGGCATGGCTGTATCAGTGTCATCGCCAAGCGCATCTTCATCACTATCATCAAGGCGGGCGACCATTTCATTATAAGACCGCTGAAGGGAGGCAACGGTTTCTTCTGCCTCTGCTGCGGCCTCTCCCACCTCTGCGGGGTGATCTGAAACCGCACGGCTCAAGGCAGGGGCAAACTCTTGACGCAGGTCATTAATTTCTGCAGCAACCTCGGCGATACCTTCAGCGGAGCGATGCTCAGCCGCTTCAATCTTTTCCGAAAGAGAGCTGACCATGGTTTCAACGGCAGCGATTTGGTCGCCGGAACGCTTAATTTCATTGCCTAAAAGCTGTAATTTTTTGCTGGTCCGCTCAACAAATTCCTGATCTGATGAGCCTGCTGCACTCTGCGCTTCAGCCATAACCGATTTTGCCGTGCGTTCGGTGTGGTCCAGTTGGGTATTGATGGCACTAAAAGCGTCTTGCACCTCTTGGAATTGTGCCGCTGTTTTAACATCAATGTTTTCAACCCGATCCTGAAGGGCGTCGACGGCTTTTTCATTTTCCGCGATTCGCACCAGCGCTTCATTTCGGGTCGAATCAAACTGACTCACCATCTGGGTCAGGGCTTGCTCTAGCGCTTTAAGGCTTTGTATCCGTTCACGGTCTTCGCCATTTTGCTCCAACCGTTCTAGCCGAGAGACCAATTCAGGGCTGGCCCCGCCAGCGGCCTCGCTCATTTTACGTTCTTTTTCAACGCGTTTGAGCCGTTCAAAGATCGTTTCTAACCCTTGGTTTAAGCCGCCTGCAGCTTCGATGGATTTCTCTTCGTTCCGCTTCAGGTTTTCTTCGGCGGCTTTGAGACGTTCATTCAGCCGGTTCAGACTATCCACCACCGCGCGGAGTTGATCAGAGGAAATGGCTGTTTTTGTAAGCGGCGTTTGATCTAAAGCGTCACTGTCCGTTGCAGGATTTTGATCCTCCGCCCCTAATTCGTGGATCATATGGGTCATCCACTCTCCCAGGGTCATCCCTGCTTTTCGAGCGGCTTCTTTCGCAACGACACGAGCTTCGGGATCGATCCCCTTAACACTCCATGGAACATTCGACTTCATGAACTGCCCCTAGACCCCTTTTAAATGGTGATACGCGCAATGATTGCATCCGCGTTAAAGTGATTTCCTGTTAAGGTGAAGTCATGCGATTAACAAAAACCTAAACTCTGTTAATTTGTTAACCATAAATGCCTTTTTTTGAGAATTTTAGGGGGAAGATTGCGGTATTTTGCAGCTGCTGAGATGTCTTTGCCCTTAGAATGAATAAAGATAGACTGCGTTTCATCGTTGAGGGGGGCAAATTGACCTTTATATAAGAGTTGTCGGGTCAAAATAAGGTTTGAACAGTTTTAGGAAGGTCCCCTATGCCAAAATATGAAGCGCCGATTCGCGATATGCAGTTTTTGCTGCATGATGTTTTAAATCTTCAAAATTATTCCAATCTTCCTGGGTTTGCGGACGCAACGCCCGATGTGATTGATGCTTTTTTAGAAGAGAGCGGGAAATGGCACCGTGATATTTTAACGCCGCTTAATCGCGTTGGGGATATCGAGGGATGCAAACGGGCCGATGACGGCTCAGTCACCACCCCCACGGGGTTTAAAGAGGCTTATGAGCAGTTCTGCGAAAATGGGTTTGGTGCCATTGCCATGGACCCAGAATATGGGGGGCAGGGCCTGCCTCTACCTTTAGCTTATGCTATTAACGAAATGACCTCTGCGGCGAATCAATCCTTTGCCATGTATCCGGGTTTATCCGCAGGGGCGTGGCGTGCCATTTATATGAATGGGTCTGATGAGCAAAAACAGACCTATCTTCCGAAACTGACCACAGGGGAGTGGACGGGCACCATGAATTTGACGGAGCCCCAATGCGGCACCGATTTGGGGCTTATCCGGACGAAAGCCGTCGCCCAAGAAGATGGCAGCTATAACATCAGCGGCTCCAAGATTTGGATTTCTGCTGGGGAACATGACATGGCAGAGAATATTATCCACCTTGTCCTGGCCCGGATGGAAGGCGCGCCGGAGGGGATTAAAGGGATTTCCCTTTTCATTGTGCCAAAATTCATTCTTGATGATGATGGCAACCCGGGGGAGAGAAATGCGGTCACCTGCGGGGGGTTAGAGGAAAAAATGGGCATCCACGGCAATGCCACTTGTGTGATGAATTATGACGGGGCCACTGGTTATCTAATTGGTGAAGAGAATAAAGGGATGCGCGCCATGTTCATTATGATGAACGAAGCGCGGCTCGGCGTGGGGATGCAAGGGCTAGCGGCGGCAGAGGTGGCCAATCAAAACGCTGCTGATTTTGCGCGGGATCGATTGCAGTCTCGATCTCTCACAGGGGCGAAGACGCCTGAACAGCCGGCGGATCCGATTATCGTTCATCCAGATGTGCGGCGTATGTTGATGGACACCCGTGCCTTTGTGGAGGGAGCGCGGGCGCTGACCTATTGGGCCGCCTTGCAGGAAGACTTTATTCATAAGGCAGAAG
>JBCCMT010000258.1:0-3573 GCA_039026195.1 Pseudomonadota bacterium
AAAGAAAGCGCCATGGCTTCATCAGTTAATCGTCCGGTATCTGATAAGTCCGTATCGGTCAGTTCAATGGCGTTGAAGGGGTCGTTCAGATCCTCAACCACCATATGGCCTAAGGTTTTTGCCCGTTCCCGCACCAACCCTTGGTCAGGACCATAGAGGAGAACCACAAAAACTCCCTTTGGTTTTGCGCGCAAAAATTCAGGGATATCACGGGGTTTCAGGGCGGTCATGGCGCGGTGGAGACAGACCCTTCGGGAAGGCCTTCGATCAATTCTCCGCCAAATTCATCGGGCAAGCTTACATTGCCGCCCGTGGGCGCGCGACCCTTCATAAAAAGGGCAAGGTCCAATTCAATTTTACGGCCCAATTCATTTGCCGCGCGGCGTACAGTGTCTTCTCGCCCCACTAGGGAAGAATACTGACTGGCCACAATTCCGTAACTTAAGATGGTGTTGATATTCTGGCGACGTTGTTGTCCCGTATCAGTATCCGTCAAAACATAGGATGCATTCAGATAATAATCGAACCGCGTGGTGTCGGCGGACTGGGTCACCGCAATGGATCGGCGTTGGTCTTTTAGGTTGATTTGCAGTTGATAGCGGGCATTCTCCCCCTTTGTGCCCGTTAAGATATCTCGTAAGCTGTCACGCAAATAGCGCGCGGGGTCAGGGGGGCCGTCAAGGCTGACCACATGAACATCTTGGAGTTGCTCAGCAATGCTTTCATCTTCCACCGTGGAGTAAAGGGGGGTAAATCCGCACGAAGATAAACCCACGCTGAGGAGAGCGATGAGACAAAAGCGGATGACCATGGGCAAATCTCCTATGTCGCGACAATATTGACAATCCGGCCGGGCACCACGATCACCTTACGGATGGTCTTCCCTTCTGTGAAGCGGGCAATGTCTGGATGGTCACGGGCGGCTTTTTCAACCGTGTCTTTGTCTGCCTCGGTATCAATGGTCAGCTCCCCCCGTTTTTTACCGTTCACTTGAATTGGCAAGGTAAGGCTATCGGTGGTGAGCAGGCTTTCCTCCACATACGGCCAAGGGGTTTGGCAAATAAGGTCTCCGCCTTTGAGGAGGGACCAACACTCTTCCCCGAGGTGCGGCATGAAGGGGGCGACAAGCCGAGTAAGAGCGGCCAACGCTTCGGCGGTCACGAACTTCTCTTCTTCGCTGGTCGCCTTTACCCCCTTTAACCCGCCCAGGAATTCATAAAGCCGGGCGATGGCCTTATTAAACCGGAAATGCTCAATATCATCAGTAATGCCCTGAATAGCGCCATGGGTCGCGCGGCGTTGGGCGGTGAGCTGATCATCAAATTTGAGGTTGATGTCAGGGGGGCTGTCTACAGCGAAGGCAGGGGTGTCAGCCAGCAGGCCTTGATGCTTTTCCACAAGCTCATAGACCCGGTTGGCAAAGCGCCACGCGCCTTCCACCCCGCCTTCAGTCCATTCCACATCTCGCTCCGGCGGGCTGTCCGACAGCATGAAAAAGCGAGCGGCGTCCGCGCCATAGGTTTCGGCAATCCCCTCCGGCGAGACCACATTTTTTTTCGACTTGGACATTTTCTCGATGGGGCCGACGAATATCATCCCGAAAGGAAATTTGCGTAAAGGAATCGTCCAGTCATCTGGAATATCTGGCTCGTTTCGCGATAGTAAAACACCAAGTTTGTTCGTTTGCTTTACATATCTAAGTGCATACATCCGTTCTTTGTCAAACAATTCTTCAGCATCACAAATAGCTTGGAATTTATCCTCATCAAGCTCAATTTCTTGATAGAGCTTTCTCAAATCTTCAGGAATTTTATCTCGATTTATATCTTCAGGCGCATAGAAAAGGTGGTTAGCATCAGTATAAATCTCATGGGTCACCATGCCTTGGGTGAAGAGGTTCTTAAAGGGCTCTTCATCGGCGATATAGCCGCAGTCCTTCATGTTGCGCGCAAAATAGCGTGCATACAGAAGATGTAAGATGGCGTGCTCAATCCCGCCAATATATTGATCCACGGGCAGCCAGCCATTGGCCTCCGCCGGCTCCACAGGCTTATCCGCAGGCTGGCTGGCAAAGCGGGCATAATACCAGGAGCTATCGACGAAGGTGTCAAAGGTGTCCGTCTCCCGCCGCGCCGGGCCGCCACAGTTGGGGCAGTCGACATTTTTCCAGTCCTCAGCCCGGTCAAGCGGGTTGCCGGGGGTCGCGAATTCCTTGGCGTCCACCTTTGGCAATTCCACCGGGAGCTGATCATCAGGCACGGGCACCGCGCCACAAGCATCACAATGGATCACGGGGATAGGGCAGCCCCAATAGCGCTGTCGGGAGATCCCCCAGTCGCGCAGGCGATATTGCGTGGTACCCTGCCCCCAACCCATGTCTTCAATTTTGGTAATGGCCGCGGGGAGGGCCTCGCTCGCCTCCATCCCGTTTAAGAACCCGGAATTGATCATGCGCCCCGGGCCCATATAGGCCTCTGTCATCTCCCGCTCATTCCCGCGAAGGCGGGGACCTTCAGCCCCCTCGCTCTTACCCTTGGGGTCAATGACCGGAATAACAGGCAGGTCATATTTCCGCGCAAACTCCAAATCCCGTTGGTCATGGGCGGGGCAGGCAAAAATCGCGCCGGTGCCATATTGCATTAGGATAAAGTTCGCCACATAGACCGGCAGCTGACGATCATCAAACGGATGGTTGCCCATTACGGGGAGGCGATAGCCCTTTTTCTCAGCCTTTTCCATGGCTTGTTCTGACGTGCCCGCCGCTTGGCATTCTTGCAAGAAAGCCGCAAGCGCCGGATCATTTTCCGCATAATGCTTCGCCAGCGGATGGTCGGGGGAGACCCCGAGAAAGCTGGCCCCATAAAGGGTGTCGGGCCGGGTGGTATACACCTCTAACCCCCCCATCGGGCACGCCTCACCGTGTAGAGGAAATGTCATTTGCAGGCCTTTAGATTTGCCAATCCAATTCCGCTGCATCTGTTTGACATGGTCTGGCCACCCCTCAAGACGGCCATCGTCCAGGGCGGCGAGCAAATCCTCCGCCCGGTCGGTGATCTTGAAAAACCATTGGGAGAGGGTGCGACGTTCGACGGGCGCGCCAGAGCGCCAGCCCTTCCCGTCAATCACTTGTTCATTGGCCAGCACGGTGTGATCCACCGGGTCCCAATTGACGAGGCTTTCTTTGCGTTCAACGAAACCGCGTTTCCAAAATTCAAGAAACATCCGTTGTTGTTGGCCGTAATAAGAGGGGTCACAGGTGGCAAGGTCCCGAGACCAGTCGATAGCAAGGCCCATGCTTTTGAGCTGCTCTCGCATCACCTCCATATTCTCATAGGTCCAGTCGGCGGGGTGCCGCCCGGTCTGCATCGCTGCATTTTCCGCAGGCATCCCAAAGGCATCGAACCCCATGGGGTGGAGGACGCTAAACCCCTTGGCCCGTTTGAACCGGGCAATCACATCCCCCATGGCATAATTGCGCACATGGCCAATATGAATGCGGCCGGAGGGGTAAGGAAACATCTCCAGCACATAATATTTAGGCCTATCTGAGGATGTTTCGGTGGCAAAAGCGTT
>JBCCMT010000259.1:0-3569 GCA_039026195.1 Pseudomonadota bacterium
AGGGGCCATTGCCATCAATAGTGGGATAGATATTAGTCTGCTTGCCGCCCCTCTTGCCATGGCGGCCAGTTGTGCCTTCATGTTTCCCATGGCGACCGGGCCCAATGCTGTGGTTTACGCAACGGGGCATGTGTCCATCCCCACCATGGTGGCCGCAGGGGTAAGGCTTAATCTGCTTGCGATATTGATCATTACAGGGCTTGTTTATGTTTTGGCCCCAAAGATATTTGCACCGTAAGCAGTTGTTAGTTCGCGGTGCGGAAATGCATGACATCGCCATCCTGAACGATATACTCTTTTCCCTCTATTCGCTGCTTACCGGCTTCTTTCGCGCCTGTTTCCCCCCCGTGGGCGACATAATCTTCAAAGGAGATTGTCTCTGCTCGGATAAACCCTTTTTCAAAGTCAGTGTGAATAACACCTGCCGCTTGGGGGGCGGTGGCCCCTTTTTTCACGGTCCATGCGCGCGCTTCCTTTGGTCCCGCGGTGAAATAGGTTTGAAGGCCAAGAAGATTATACCCAGCACGGATCAGGCGGTTGAGGCCAGGTTCTTCTAGCCCCAGCTCCTCTAAATATTCCACGGCTTCTTCGTCATCAAGGGTTGCCAATTCTGATTCAATTTTGGCACTGATGACAACGGTAACCGCATCTTCAGTCTTAGCATGGGCTAAGACTTTTTGGGAAAAGTCATTTCCGTCTGCTGCGGCGGCTTCATCCACATTGGCCACAAAGAGCACGGGCTTTTGGGTGAGTAGCTGTAAGGCTTTCCAGTCTTTGTCTTCATCTTGGGAAATGTCTGCACGCCGGGCGGGCTGTCCATCCCGTAATAACTCTAGCGCGCGGTCCACGAGCACCAGAGTGGCTTTTGCCTCTTTATCCTGACCCTTGGCTTTTTTCTCTAAGTTGGTCCGGCGTTTCTCTAGGCTTTCCAAATCTGCCAACATCAATTCCGTTTCAACGGTTTCAAAGTCGGCAATCGGATCAATTTTCCCTTCCACATGGGTGATATCCCCATCTTCAAAACACCGAAGGACATATGCCACCGCATCCACTTCTCGAATATTGGCGAGGAATTGGTTGCCCAACCCTTCCCCCTTTGACGCGCCGCGGACCAGCCCTGCAATATCCACAAATTGGAGGCGAGAAGGGATTATCTCAGCACTCCCCGCAATTTCAGCGAGGTGACGGAGCCGCGCTTCGGGCACAGCCACATCTCCCACATTCGGTTCAATGGTGCAAAAGGGATAGTTTTCCGCTTGCGCTGCTGCCGTTTTCGTCAACGCATTAAATAAGGTGGACTTCCCGACATTCGGTAGGCCAACAATTCCGCATTTAAATCCCATATTTATATTCCGTCTTCAAGATATTGGGGTTAGTCGCCCTTTAATTTTCTCAACAAATCAAAGGGAGATTTCGAGGCTTCTTTTTTTGAGGCGGCCGTGGGGGAGGTGTTTTTAGGCATAAGTCCCACCGTCGGTGTCCGGTCTTTTGCCCCTGGTTGGGCAATGGCAGATAAAAATCGATTGGTTTTCACTTCACCTAAAGGTGGCTGTAAATGTATCGCCGCATCGCCTAATCGCGAAAGGGTGGTCTCCAGCCAGTCTTCTTTTTCAGCTTTTGAAAAATCCCCTAGGACGAAGGGGGTGACCGCCTCTTTCCGGCCCGGATGGCCAATGCCCAACCGCACCCGCCAGAAATCAGGGCCCATATGGGCGGCGGTGGATTTCAACCCATTATTTCCCGCCAAGCCCCCGCCCCGCTTCATTTTCATTTTACCCGGCGCTAAGTCAATTTCGTCATGAAAAACAATAATATTCTCTAGGGGAACTTTATAGAATTGCGCCGCCGCTTTTACACTATTGCCACTTTCGTTATAGAATGTTTGGGGCTTTAGGGTCAGGGCCCGGACATTGCCAATGCGCCCTTCGCGGATTTCCCCTTTAAATTTAGACTTTGGCGCTGAAAAACCGTGGGCCTCAGCAATGGCGTCCACCGCCATAAATCCAGCATTATGACGTTGAGCGGCATGTTTGACGCCAGGGTTTCCAAGGCCGACCAGTAAGAGCATGAATGATCTCTACTTCATCATGGGGCTAAGAAAAAGGGCACCTATAGGTGCCCTTAAAAATAGATCTTTAAAGATCAATTTATTCCTCGTCAGAATCTTTATCGCCACTCTGTGCGGTGGCCTCCACTTCATCTGGGGCGACCTCTTCCCCATCTTCTTCCCCTTCACTTGACCGAAGGGCAGAAGGAGCCGCGATGGTGGCGATGGTAAAGTCCCGATCCGTAATGGTCGGCTCCACCCCGCTGGGCAAGGTGACGTCGGAAATTTTCAACGTATCGCCCACCTCTGCATTGGCCAAATCAACTTCAAGCGCTTCTGGGATCGCTGTCGCAGAGGCAATAACCTCCACCTCGTGGCGTACCGTGTTCAACACCCCGCCTGCTTTAAGGCCGGGGCAGGTTTCTTCGTTTAAGAAGCGGACGGGCACATTGACGGTGACCCGTGTTTTACTGCTCACCCGCATGAAATCCACATGCATCGGCAAATCTTTGACGGGGTCCACCTGAATGTCCCGGCCGATGACCTGTTGTTCTTTTCCGTCTACGGTAATTTTTGAAAGAACATCAATTAGCCGGCCAGTCTGATAGGCCTTTAGGATTTGATTATAGCGAAGTTTGATATTCGCTGGCTCTTGATCACCGCCGTAAAGGACCGCGGGGACCCAGCCATCACGACGTACTGCGCGGCTGCCGCCGGTACCAGCGCGTTTGCGGGGTTCACACTCAAATAATGTTACATCAGACATGTCATTTTCCTTTTACATCATCCCGCAAATGCGCATCCTCGCACCCTCGGAATAAGAGATGAAGGACGTGCAGCCTCCATCCCGGTTGAACAAGGTTGCGCCCCTAGCGTTTTGGGGCCTGACTGACAAGATGTTTTAGGGGAAGATCGCCTAAATCTTCTCAGCGACCTTAATCGCCGCTTTGCAGCCCGCCCCAATCACCGTTTTGAGAAGGCCATAAAGGGGGGTGTCTTCTGCCCCCTCATCAATGGCTGTGTCGTGATGTTCTAGCTCCTCTTCCCGAAATTGGGTGATGGTCGCTTTCAGTTCTGCTTCGTCTTCTCCCAGCTCTTCAATTTGCTCGCCATAATGCTGTTCAATCACAGATTCCACAGCGCTGGTGCAGGCCATGGCCGCTTTTTCTCCCATCAAAGCGGTGCCGGCGCCTAAGGCAAAGCCCGCCGCATTCCACAAAGGCGCAAACAGGGTGGGACGGATATTCCGCTCCTGCAAAAGACGGTCAAAGGTAGAGAGGTGATGGGCTTCGCCCGCTTCCATCTCCTCAAGCAGCCCCGCAATGCGCGCCTTATGGGGCAGGGCGTCAAAAACAGCCCGCTGGCCACGATAGATATTCACGGCCCCATATTCACCGGCATGGTCGACCCTGAGCATTTCTTCGAGACGGGATGCCGTCGCGCCGGGAAGGGGGGGAAAGGCTGTGGTCATGGGAGGCTCCTCCTTTTACGAAAACGTCCGTTGATTATGCCAATATTGCGC
>JBCCMT010000260.1:0-3554 GCA_039026195.1 Pseudomonadota bacterium
ACCAAGCTGTGGAATGCCGCGCGCTTCCTGCAAATGAATGAATGTGCAGTGCCGGCGGACTTTGACCCCGAAACCGTCACCCAAGCCCTCAGCCAATGGATTTTACATGAGGCGAGCCAAGCCGAGGTGGCCATCACCGAAGCACTGGACAGCTATCGCTTCCATGATGCCGCGAGTGCCATTTATCAGTTCACGTGGAATATCTATTGCGACTGGTTCTTAGAATTTGCCAAGCCCACCTTCCAAGGGGAAGACGAGGCGGCCAAGGCGGAGATACGGGCCACAGCGTCTTATGTCTTTGACCGGATTTTAGTGCTGCTCCACCCCTTCATGCCCTTTGTCACTGAAGAGCTATGGGCCCATATGGGTGACCGGGAGGACTTTGTGATGCGGGCTGAGTGGACCGCACCGCAAATTACGAAAAAAACCGCAGCCGGGGACCTGCAATTTGTCATTCGCCTGATCTCTGAAATCCGCTCCGTCCGGACAGAGATGAATGTGCCCCCCTCCGCCAGGCTGCCCCTGGTGGCGCTAGAGGCCGGGGAGGGGACAACATCCCGCCTATCGGCTTTCGCCAGCCTGATTGAAAAAGTAGCGCGCATCGACCATATCTCCCACGCCGATGCGCCGCCAAAGGGTGCAGCCCAAATTGTGGTGGAGGGGGAGACCTACGCCCTGCCCATTGCTGACTTTATCGACCTTGAGGCTGAGGTGGCACGGCTTGAAAAATCCATGGCCAAAACCCAAGGCGAGATTGACAAAATCGACAAGCAATTGGGCAATGCCAAATTCGTCGAGCGGGCGCCCGAAGCGGTCGTGGCGGAAAAGAAAGAACAAAAAGAGGGCTTTGCAACCACCCTCAGCGAATTGCGCGCAGCCTTAGATCGGTTAAAGTCACTTTAAAACTGGGAACTATGAAGTGGGCGATGTCCCTTCCCACGCATGGTGGAGAAGATCTAGAAGCCCGTCTTTCTCTAAAGGACGTGGGTTAAAATAAGGGTTTTCCAAGGTGATGTGAACAGCCTTTTCAATACCCTCCTTCGGCATCCCTAATTCTTTTAAAGATACGGGCACGTCATTATTTTTCGCAATATTGTAAAAGGCTGTAGAAGGATCTTCCCCTGTGGCCCGCCTAAGGTCAAGGATTGTATCTGGAACTGCGGGGGCATTATAGGCAAGCGCGTGGGGCAAAACTACCGTATGGGTCTCCGCATGGGGAAGGTTAAAACTACCCCCCAAGACATGGCATAATTTATGGTGTAGCGCGACCCCGCCTGAGCCCAAACAGATGGCACATAACATCGCCCCATAAAGGGCATCTGATCGAGTTTCCACATCGTCTGGTCTGGCGGCAATACCCCGTAAGGCCAGAGTTAATTTTCTTATCCCTTCAATCGCGTTCATCGACAGGATAGGGTTGCGTTGCTCCGCATAAAGGGCCTCCACCGCGTGGGCAATGGCGTTCATCCCACTAGTGATTGTCATCCGAGGGGGGAGGGTAAGGGTATAATTCACGTCGTAAATAACAGTTTCCGGCAAAACCTTTAAGGTTTTTTGCGTGGTTTTTCGATCCCCCTCTGTCTGGCCGATAATAGATGTCATTTCTGAACCTGCATAGGAAGTCGGCAGAACAATTTGTGGGTCATCCGTCCGCAGGGCGATGGCTTTACCCAAGCCAATGGTAGAGCCGCCACCGATCGCAATGATCCCATCGGCTTTGGATTGGGTGTAAAAGTCGAGGGCCTTATCCGTCACAGAAACTGGCGTGTGCATCGCCGCATGAGGGTAGATGCCAGCAGAGGTTTCCCCCAATAACGCGGACAGCTTCTCCCCCAATTGTGCTTGTTCAGGTGTCGTAAAAATAACAGCCTTTGAAATATTGAGCTTTTCAACTTCCTCAGGAAGCTGTTCAGTCGTGTTCTGACCAAAAACCACATTCGCTGGCAGGCCTGTATAAATAAAGTTTTCCATAAATTCAGTATAGCTTTTAAAAAGGGGCTAAAAGAAACGGGATCAAACGCTTTCTAACGCAATTGAAATACCTTGTCCCACACCTACACACATGGTGGCAAGGGCAAGTTTGCCGGCGACTTTATGAAGTTGTAGGGCCGCTGTCCCTGTAATTCGGGCCCCGGACATCCCCAACGGGTGGCCCAAGGCGATGGCCCCCCCATTCATATTCACATGATCCGCATCGATATCTATGTCCAATTCCCGTAAGACAGCAATGCCTTGGGAAGCAAAGGCTTCATTTAGTTCGATGACATCAAAGTCTTTTGGCTGAAGGTTTAGCTTTTGACAAAGCTTTTGCGTGGCGGGGGCAGGGCCAATGCCCATCACCCGTGGGGGCACGCCGGCTGTGGCCCCCCCCATAATCCGTGCGATGGGTGTCAGATTGAAATCCTTCACGGCGCATTCAGATGCGATGAGAAGCGCAGCGGCCCCATCATTGACGCCAGAGGCATTGCCAGCGGTGACCGTACCATTTTCACGGAAAGGGGTGGGCAATTTGCTCAAGGTTTCAAGACTGGATAACCGAGGATGCTCATCCACCGTCATCTCAATGGGATCCCCCTTTCGTTGGGGGATATGAACGGGGACGATTTCCTCTAATAGTCGACCAGATGCGATGGCGGCGGCGGCCTTTTCTTGGCTACGCAAGGCAAATCTGTCTTGGTCTTCACGCGATACATTATAGTCTGCCGCCACATTTTCTGCGGTTTCGGGCATACTATCGACACCATATTGCCGCTCCATCTCTTTATTCACAAATCGCCAGCCGATGGTTGTGTCGTGTACGTTATTATTTCGCGTATAGGCTTGCTGTGCCTTTGGCATGACAAAGGGCGCGCGGCTCATACTTTCAACCCCGCCGGCAATGATCAGGTCTGCTTCACCGCATTTAATCGCACGGCTGGCCGTCAAAATGGCGTCCATGCCCGATCCACATAGCCGATTTATCGTGGTGCCAGAAACCTGTTCTGGCAGACCGGCAAGTAAAAGAGACATTCTTGCGACATTACGATTATCTTCACCAGCTTGATTGGCGCATCCAAAAATTACATCGTCAATAGCATGGGGATCCAAGTTTTTCTCAGCCTGCAGCATATGCCGAAGGGGAAGAGCGCCTAAATCATCAGGGCGAATAGCGGCAAGGGTCCCGCCATAGCGACCAATGGGGGTGCGGATATAGTGGCATATGAAAGCTTCGGTCATGGGACGGATGTTTCTGTGTGGGCTTTGCGAGTGCGTTCTTTTAAATCCCGTAAAATAGAGAGCTCGTTTGAGGTGGGCGCAGGGGTGACGTTGGTCGTCTCAGCGTATTTTATCTCCCAGCCCACAGTGTCCGCCATCATGTCCTTGGTCACGCCAGGGTGGAGAGAGGTGACGGTAAATTCTTTGGTGATCGGGTCTGGCGCCCAAATAGCCAGATCTGTGATAAGAATGGTGGGACCTTTAGTGGTGAGGCCGATATTCTCACGGTCATTTCCCCCGGTTCCGTGACCAAAGGACGTGTAAAAATCGATTTTTTCAACAAAGCCGCGTTTCGATTG
>JBCCMT010000261.1:0-3552 GCA_039026195.1 Pseudomonadota bacterium
CTTATATCTTTGGCAGCGGCGGGGAAGAGGTGGACGCGATCCATGCAGCGGGGCTGAGCGCCACCGTGGTGCCCGGCATCACCGCTGCGGCGGGCTGCGCGGCCCATGCCTCCATCCCCCTCACCCATCGGGGCCTTTCCCAAGCGGTGACCTATGTGACGGCGCAAGCCGGCGGCGGCGGGGCGCCGGATATTGATTGGCAGGCGCTGGCCTCTTTACGGCACACCATTGTGGTTTATATGGGCGTCGGCCGGGCCCAGTCGGTATCTGATGCGCTGGTGGCGGCAGGATTGCCTGCCTATACGCCGGCGGCCATTGTGGAGAAGGGGACCCTGCCGGAACAGCGGATTATTCGCACCCAAGCGGGGGCCTTAGGTACGGCTGTTACGGACGCGCAAGTTGAGGGACCGGCGGTTTTGATTATTGGGGAGGTGGCCGTCCGGGCCGAGGGACAGGGACTTATAGAATTGACCATGAAAGAGCCGGTGGCGGCATGACAGAGACAACGCAAAAGAAAGAGCCCGCCAAAATCAGCACCGGCGGCGTGAAAAAAGGCCGTAACGAGGGCGAAAAGGTGGTGACCGCCAATCGCTTAAGCGATGGCATGGTGGTCTATCGTGGGGCCGAGACGTGGGCGGAGGATTTGTCTGACGCCACCGTCGTCGAGGGCGATGCGGCGCTGGCCTTATTAGAAGAAACAAATGGGGAAGAGGGCGAAATTGTCGGCCCTTACCTAATGGATGTGGAGCGGGAGGGGGACGAGATCGTCCCCACTGGCCGGGGCGCCTTGCGGGAGAATATCCGTGACCATGGCCCCACCATTCACCCGCAATTTGGACGGCAAGCCAGTGGAGAACGCTCCCACAAGGCGGATGTGTTAAAGGATGTGTACAATGTATCAGTATGATACTTACGATAAAGCCATTGTGCAGGCGCGGGTAGATGAGTTTCGCGACCAGGTGGCCCGGCGGATCAGTGGGGAGCTGACGGAAGATCAGTTCAAGCCCTTGCGCCTGATGAATGGGCTTTATCTCCAACTGCACGCCTATATGCTGCGGGTGGCGATCCCTTATGGCACGCTGTCCTCGGATCAATTGCGGGTCTTGGCGGGCATTGCCCGGGATTATGACAAAAATTATGGTCATATCACCACCCGGCAGAATATTCAGTTTAACTGGATTAAGCTCGTCGATATGGCGGATATCCTCCAGCGCTTGGCGGATGTGGAAATGCACGCCATCCAGACCTCGGGCAATTGCATTCGCAATGTCACCAGTGACCCTTTTGCTGGCGCAACGGCGGAAGAGATTGAAGACCCCCGGGTGTGGTGCGAGATTATTCGTCAGTGGTCCACTTTCCACCCTGAGTTTTCCTTCCTTCCCAGGAAGTTTAAGATTGCGGTGAATGCGGGTGCGACGGACCGCGCGGCGGTACAAGTGCATGACATTGGGCTGCAGCTCCACCGGAATGACGCCGGTGAGGTGGGCTTCCGCGTGCTGGTGGGCGGGGGCCTTGGCCGGACACCCTATATTGGCGAGGTGATCCGCGAGTTTTTGCCTAAAGAGCAGCTGTTGAGCTATTTAGAGGCGATATTGCGCGTTTATAACGTACACGGTCGCCGGGATAATATGTATAAGGCGCGAATTAAAATTCTCGTCAACGCCATGGGGCGGGAGGCGTTTGCAAAGGCTGTCGAGGAAGAATGGGAACGCTTCCGCAAAGTGAGTCCTGGCGGGAGCATTGACCTGCCCGAAGAGGAGCGCGCCCGGATTGCGGCTTTCTTCAAAGGTCCTGAATTACGTGGCGACGCGGGCGGGGCGCAAAAGCTAGAGGCCGATATCGCATCGGACGCAAGCTTTGCCGCATGGGTGAAGCATAATGTCTATCCGCATAAGGTGGATAGCCACGCCATTGCGACGATTTCATTGAAAAAGCCGGGACTGCCCCCAGGGGACATCACCGATACCCAGATGGAGGCGGTGGCGGACCTCGCAGATCGGTTTAGCCAAGGCGAAATTCGGACGACCCATGAGCAAAATATGGTGCTGCCCCATATTGCGAAAAGTGAGCTCTACACCCTTTGGCAAGAGCTAGAGGCCATTGGTCTGGGCACGTCAAACGCAGGGCTCATCTCCGATATTATTGCGTGCCCTGGGCTTGATTACTGCAACCTCGCCAACACCCGCTCCATCCCTGTGGCGAACCGCATCCAAGAGCGGTTTGAGACCGTGGGGATTGCAGAAGAGATTGGGGAGCTGAAGATTAAAATCTCTGGCTGCATTAATGCCTGTGGTCACCACCATGTGGGCCATATTGGTATTTTGGGGGTCGATAAAAAAGGTGAAGAATTTTATCAAATCACCCTTGGTGGCGCGGCCGACGAAAAAGCCGCCATTGGTGAAGTGGTGGGCCGGGGCCTTTCCACGGGCCAAGTGGTGGATGCGGTGGAAAAGCTCGTCAATGTCTATCTCTCCATACGGACAGAAGACCAAGAACGCTTCATTGATGTTTATCGCCGGGTGGGCGTGACCCCCTTTAAGGAGGCGCTATATGACGAAGCTGCTTAAATGGGATCAAGGCACTCTGATTGAGGGACAGGACGAAGATGTCCCCTCTATCTCCCCGGAGCATGATGTGGACCTGACGAAAAGTACCCCTGATTTATCGGGGGTGGAGCGGGTGGAGCTCACTTTCCCGGCCTTTAAAGATGGCCGGGCCTTTACCCAAGCACAAGTGTTGCGGCAGCTTGGGTTTGAAGGGGATATCCGGGCGACGGGCGCGTTATTTTTAGATCAATATTCTTTCGCCTTACGCTGTGGCTTCACCAGTTTTGAAGTGGCCGATGAAGCGGATGTGGAAGGGATTATGGAAAGTGTGAACCGGTTTCCCGCCTTTTATCAGTCTACGGCGGCAGGCCGAGCAGTCTGGGAGAGAAGAGCGGGGGAGAAAAGAGGATGACTGTGGCCATTAGAACGCACCCGTCTCTTTCGCCGGAAGCCCGCGCGAAAACCTTGGCGGAGGCCTATGCGGAGGCAACACCAGAGGAAATATTGGATGCGGCGATTCATCAAGAGTTCGTTGATCAGATTGCCCTCGTCTCCTCCTTTGGGGCGGAGTCGGCGGTCTTGTTGCATCTTTTGTCAAAGGTTGCCCCAGATACACCGGTGATTTTTTTGGACACGCAAAAGCATTTTGCACAGACCACGGTCTATCGGCGGAAGCTGGCAAAAGCCCTTGGCCTGACCAATGTACAAGACATTTTGCCCAATGCGGAGGAAGTCGCTGAAGAAGATCCTGATGGGGACCTCTGGCGGTCCAACACGGACGCCTGCTGTACCCTTCGCAAAGTCCGTCCCCTAGATACAGCTCTCTCCAATTACGGCGCGTGGATCACTGGCCGGAAGCAATTTCACGGCGGGGAGCGTGTGCACTTGCCCGTGTTTGAGCATAAAAATGACCACTTCAAAGTGAACCCCATTGTCCGGTGGGGGCAGGAAGAGGTGGATGCCTATTTTGAGGCCCATGATTTGCCCCGTCACCCGCTGGTGGCGC
>JBCCMT010000262.1:0-3530 GCA_039026195.1 Pseudomonadota bacterium
GCAGCTATGGGGCGGGATTAATGCGGTCTTTGGTTCATGGATGAATGACCGGTCTAAAACCTATCGCCGGTTGAACAATATCCCTGAAAGTTGGGGCACGGCGGTGAATATTCAGGCCATGGTGTTTGGGAATATGGGCGACAGCTCCGCCACGGGCGTGGCCTTCACCCGCGATCCCTCCACCGGCGAAAATGCCTATTACGGAGAGTTTTTGGTCAATGCCCAAGGCGAAGATGTGGTGGCAGGGATTAGAACCCCCCAAGCCCTTACCAAACGCGCGCGGGAGGCCATGGGATCAGACCAACCCTCTTTAGAAGAGGTGATGCCGCAGACCTATCAAGAACTTGAGGCGGTCTTTGCGAAGCTCGAAAATCATTATCGGGATATGCAGGATATTGAGTTTACCATTCAAGAGGGAAAGCTCTGGATGCTGCAAACCCGCAATGGGAAGCGCACCGCGAAAGCGGCGTTAAAAATTGCAGTGGATTTGTGTACGGAGGGGAAAATCTCTGAGGATGAGGCGGTGATGCGGGTGAACCCTGCCACTTTAGACCAATTGCTTCACCCCTCCCTCGACCCGGATGCCGCGCGGGATCTTTTAACCAAAGGCTTGCCTGCGAGCCCTGGGGCGGCTTCTGGCGAGGTGGTGTTTAACGCCGATGAGGCCGAGCGGATTGCCGCCGATGGGAAGCGGGTGATGCTTGTCCGTACAGAGACGAGCCCTGAGGATATCCACGGGATGCATGCCGCCGTTGGCATCGTCACGGCACGGGGGGGCATGACCTCTCACGCGGCGGTGGTGGCCCGGGGCATGGGCCGGCCTTGTGTGTCTGGCGCAGGGGACATCCGCATCGAAAAAGACGGCAAGTCCCTCATGGTGGCGGGGCGGCAGATCAAAGCTGGCGAGATGATCACCATTGATGGCTCTACGGGGGAGGTTTTCGCTGGGGAAGTGACTACCATTGAGCCTGAGTTATCTGGCGACTTTGCAAAAGTGATGGAATGGGCTGATGCCCATCGCCGGATGCGTGTACGGTCCAATGCAGAAACCCCCCTAGATGCCAGCACCGCCCGCGGCTTTGGCGCCGAAGGGATTGGCCTTTGCCGCACAGAGCATATGTTCTTTGAAGCCGATCGGATTTTGGCCGTCCGTCAGATGATTTTGTCGGAGACGGAGGCGGGTCGTCGTGAGGCGCTCACGAAGCTGTTACCGGTGCAACGAGCGGACTTCCATGAGCTGTTCACGGTGATGCGCGGCTTGCCGGTGACGGTACGTTTGCTGGACCCGCCACTTCATGAGTTCTTGCCGCATACGGATGAAGAAATCACTGAGGTGGCGAATGCCGCTGGTGTCGCGCCGGAGACTTTTAAAAGTCGGGCGGCCCATTTAAGCGAAGCTAACCCTATGCTGGGCCATCGGGGCTGTCGTCTTGGGGTTACCTATCCTGAAATTTATGAAATGCAGGTGCGTGCGATTTTAGAAGCGGCGTGCGATGTGGCGGCGGAGACGGGCGATGCGGTGGTGCCGGAAATCATGGTCCCCTTGGTGTCGGTCAAGTCAGAGCTCGCCACGTTGAAGGCGCGGATTGACGCCGTGGCAAAAAATGTTTTCAAGGAAAAGGGCCGCACCTTAGAATATTTGGTGGGCACCATGATTGAATTGCCCCGCGCAGCCCTCACCGCAGATAAAATTGCAGAAGATGCTGCCTTCTTTTCTTTTGGGACCAATGACCTCACCCAAACCACCTATGGCCTCAGCCGGGATGACGCGGGCGCCTTCTTGCCCTTTTATATTCGCCATGGGTTGATGGAGCAGGATCCCTTTGTCACCCTCGACCCTGAAGGGGTGGGGGCGCTGGTGAAAATTGGCGCGGAAAAAGGGCGCGAGACTCGCCAGGATATCAAGCTCGGCATTTGTGGCGAGCATGGCGGGGACCCTGCGTCCATCACTTTTTGCGAAAGTGTGGGAATGGATTATGTCTCTTGCTCCCCCTATCGGGTGCCCATCGCCCGGCTCGCGGCAGCGCAAGCCTCTCTCCGGGCGAAGACGGCATCGTAAGTACGTCCTTAAGACAACGAGTATAAAAAAGCGCTCTCACTTTGAGGGCGCTTTTATTTTTAAATAGCCTGATAATCTTCATTTGTTGTTTGCGCCCAAAACCGGTGCCCGCCCCAGATCAAGCTCGAGGCATATTTTTTGCCCGACGCCCATTTTCGATTCTCTCATACACCCCAATAACATGGCATGGCTTTTGCGTTTTTCTCGTCATGAGAGCGTGAGGTCTGGCGGTTTGTTAACACTTTTTTTCTCTCCAACTTATCTCGCTTGCGATATAGGGCCCATGTCTTCTGGTGGGGAAGGCAGATCCCTCGAAAGTTGAGTGTAAGAAATGGTTAATATGTTAACATTTTGGGCATCTTTATGGCAGGTAAGCCACCGTTTTCTCAGTGGTTTCATTGCGTTAGCTGTCGTCTTATCCATGTTGGCGCTCATGGGGATGACACGGGGAAATGCCTCTTCTAGGTTTCAGGTCACCTCCCTTCCCACATCTACGCCGATAGAGATGTCTGTGGTGGATCAATTCGCGATAGATGCGGGGCTTTATACCCCTTTACCCATGGCCCCCCTCTCAGAGCGTCTCACGGTCACCGACCCCTTTGAGCAGCTGACCCGTATCGGCCTTGATGGCTATGGATTGCGTCAAAAGGCCAGCTTGATGGAGGTGGATGTGACGCCGGTGGCGGCCCTCGATCTTTCTCAAATTGATCCAGATAGCCTAGATCGAGAAGAACGCCGTTGCATGACCCAGGCAATTTATTATGAGGCCCGCAACCAATCCCTCGCCGGTCAAATGGCGGTGGCGGATGTGGTGCTGAACCGGGTGAACAGTCGCCGCTATCCCAATAGTGTTTGTGAGGTGGTTTATCAGGGGAGTGAGCGCCGGACGGGCTGCCAATTCTCTTTCACTTGTGATGGGTCTTTACAAAAGCGGGTGGAGACACGGGCCATGTTCCGTTCGCAGGTCTTGGCCACAGCAGTGCTGGGCGGCTTTCATTTGCCCTTGTCCCTGGACGCAACAAATTATCACGCGACCTATGTGAGCCCCTACTGGGCGCCAAAGCTGGCGGAAACCGTTCAGATTGGGGATCATATTTTTTATAAGCGGGGGTAAGGAAGATCGCTGTCTGCTTGATATGATCAGGAATGCAAACAGATCCCGGTCTTCTCACTATCGTTCGAAACCGGGATGAGCGGGTTTAGATAAGTTCCAGCTCCATCCCGATGTCCAATTGCTGGACAGAGTGGGTGAGGGCGCCGGAGGAGATGATGTCTACTCCCGTCTCCGCAATGCGTTGCACCGTTTCTAAGGTTACATTGCCTGACGCTTCCAGCACCGCTTGCTCATTCGTAAGGGCAACCGCCTCCTGCAACATCTCCGGGGACATATTATCGAGGAGGATGACGTCAGCGCCCTCTCCAAGAACCTCTTTAAGCTGATCAAGGGTATCGACTTCGATCTCAATTTTCA
>JBCCMT010000263.1:0-3512 GCA_039026195.1 Pseudomonadota bacterium
GCGGCAGGGCTTTTGCAGCAAGACTCTGACATCCCACCTTTCCGCATTGTCCTGGTGGGCAGTGCCCAAGGACGGGATGGGTATGAGGCCGAGTTACGGGCCCAAATGGAGACAGACGGCGTGCGCGATCTCGTTCATATTCACGGTCATTGGGAGGATATGCCCGCCGCCTATGATTGGGCGGATGTCACCCTTTCAACTTCAACCCGGCCCGAGGCCTTTGGCCGGGTGGCGGTGGAGGCGCAAGCCATGGGCTGCCCCGTGATTGCCACCAACCATGGCGGCGCCCTGGAAACGGTTGATCCAGGCAAAACGGGCCTCCTTGTCCCACCGGGGGACGAAAAAGCTCTTGCCGAAGCCCTCAAAACCATGATGGGCATGGCGCAATCTGAAAAAGATGCCATGGCAACTGCAGCTCAGGAAAGAATAAAAGCACATTTTTCCATTGAGACGATGACGGCGGCCACCATTTCGGTCTATAAGGAAGTGTTAACCCATTGCCGGGGGGCGTTAACGACGTGAAGGTGGAAGAGGTCATGGCTGCGACGCGGATTTTGGTGCTGAAACAAGAAGGGCTTCGGCAATTTGTGGAGGCGGAACCCGCCTTTGCCGCCATTCGGGCCGCCAACCCCAAGGCCACGATTGATTTACTCACTACCCCCACGTTTGGGCGTCTCGCTAAGGGGGCGCCTTATTTTGATCGCGTGCTTGCCGCGGGGCAGTTTGAGGGCAAGGCCGCGCAAAAAGAATTTGTCAGTCAAATTAGAAAGATGCACTATTCTGATGTCTATGATTTAGATGGCAGCCGGATGAGTTTAGAGCTGAAGACGGCGCTAAAGGGTTTTCGCGGTCCCCGCTGGGTAGGTCCGAAAAAAGTGATGGTCAAGACGTCTAAGCCCGGTGGGTCGGGGCTAACGGCCCCTGCGTTGCGAAAGCTATTACATGACGCCAATCTTCCTCTAGAGCCGCGATTGCCTAGCTTGGAGTGGGCATTTGCCGCCCGAAAAGAGGCGGCGAATATGCAACCCTCTTGGTTTGGGATTTCAGGGCCTTTTGCACTCTTTCTGCCCGCCGCCGCACCTGAAAAACGCTGGCCCGCCTTTCATTATGCGCGTGTGGCTCAAGCCCTTGCGCAAGAGGGGTTAAAATCTGTCCTGATCGGGGATGAAAGCCTCAGCCCCTTCGCTTTAGACGTTGCCCAGCAAGCAAGCCATGCCGGCCAAGACGCAGCCAGTGGTATGGTGGTGGACCTCACCGGGAAGGCGGATCTGGCGCAAGTGGCCATGTTGGCAAAACATGCGCATTTCTTTATCGCTGGGGCTTCAGAAGAGCTGCATTTATGTGTCTCCGTGGGCTGTTCTGGCATTGTGTTGCTCCACCCCAGTGCGGAAGCTGAAGCAGAAAGCCTTTTTGGCCGTGATGTGATTAAAATGGTGGCTCAAGATATGTCGAAGCTGTCGCCAGAGATGACCTTGATGATGCTGCGCAATATGGGCCTTTTACAGGCCAGCCAGGGCGCTTTAAAAGCAGATCAGGCCTATCACATTGCGTAAAAGCTTAAAATCATGACAAATCTGAATTGAACGTCGCCCCCACAAGGGCTATGTCTTAACTGTTTTGGTGGGTTTTTTTGATAAAATCCTCGCCAATTGATGTTGATGCATCATATTATTTTTTGAGCTACCAAAGGAGATAACCATCGCTCGCAGACCAACGACCCTGACCCCGCCAAAACAAAGCGGGCCTCGAATGAATGAAGATATTCCCGCGAAACAAGTATTGGTCATTGATGACCAGGGAGAGAAGCGCGGTCCTGTTTCCATCGAAGACGCCCTTGATATGGCGGCCAAAGCGCGCCTCGACCTTGTGGAAATGGCGGGCGGTGATGTCCCCGTTTGTAAGCTGATGGATTATGGGAAGCATAAATATCAGCAGCAGAAGAAAAAAGCCGAAGCCAAGAAAAAACAAAAAGTGGTGGACGTTAAAGAAATTAAGATGCGGCCGAATATCGATAAGCATGATTATGAGGTGAAAACCAAAGCCATGCGCCGCTTTTTCGAAGGGGGCGACAAGGTGAAGGTTACTCTTCGGTTCCGGGGCCGGGAAATGGCCCACCAAGAGCGGGGGATGGAGCTTTTGAACCGGGTGAAGGATGATTTCGAAGAAATCACCAAGGTGGAAGCGATGCCTAAGTTAGAAGGCCGCCAAATGATGATGGTGCTCGCGCCTCGGTAGATAAGCAAGAATATTCATCTGTAGAAGGCGGTTTTGCGAAGGGCAGAACCGCTTTTTTTGTAGATACTCACTCTTGTCATGGTGCCGTGCACTCAAATATATCTCGCTTTAACGCCTCGTCCTCCCGGAAATCCGACAGGCTTATCCGGGACCCATAATGCGAAAGCTGATTTAATTTAATAATGCCTGGCATTATAAAATATGGGTCCCGGTCTTATCGCTGGCGCACTAAACCGGGATGACAGGCAGGTTTACGGAGGAACAAGTATTTCATTCATGAAAGCGTCTTAATTTAGCTTGAAGAGCAATTAGAAGACATCAGCAAACGGATATCTGTCAAACCCTTTCTGACCCTGAATTTTTGAGGTACAGCTGCGTATAAATCTCTGTGAGGACCGCCTTCCGGCAATGCCACCAGTCAAAATCCGCCGCAGTCATTTGAGGGGGAAAAGCAGGTCTGGTTTCCATCGCGCCGCCCCGTGAAAAGAGATTGATTTTCTTTGAGGCCCATTTGCTTTATACCAAAGGGGTGTTCAACAAGAGGATGAGATGTGTCGCAGCAAATTTTTCTGCAGTTAGGCTATGCAGGGGGCGTGATTGCAGCCACTTTTCTTCTTCATGGGGTCATGATTTTGGGGGGCCGATTGCTCTTTCCCTATTTGTCAGGACGAGAGGGGGTGACGGCCCTTTTATCTGATACGGTTCGGCTGGTGGTGCTTTCCCTTTGGTTGATGCTCGCCCATGTGGTCTCCGTCGGATTTTGGGCCTGGCTCTATCATCATGTGGGGATGAACCCAACGGTTGAAGAAGCTTTGTATTTCGCGTTTACGACCTACACCACTTTGGGTTTTGGCGATATCGTTCCCCCCCAAGATTGGCGTATTCTGACGGGCATTTCTTCGGCCAATGGACTTTTGCTCTTTGGCTTGTCTGCCGCCGTCTTGGTGGATGCAACAGACCGATTACGGCTGAAGCCGCAGTAAAGCGCCCTTACCCCAACGTCTCTTCCCGCATCTCCCGGTCAAGGCGCTTCATGGACTTTTGCAGCTTTTCAAAAGCTCGCACCTCAATCTGGCGGATCCGTTCACGGGAAACATTATACTCCGTAGACAACTCTTCCAAGGTTTTTGGGTTCTCGGTTAAGCGACGCTCCGTCAAAATATGTTGTTCACGCTCATTTAACTCCCCCATGGCTTCTTGCATCAGCGCCATACGGGTGTCGAACTCGTCATCTTTCACAAGCTGGGTTTCAGCATTCACCGCATTTTCATCGACCA
>JBCCMT010000264.1:0-3508 GCA_039026195.1 Pseudomonadota bacterium
GCCCATCTGGGGTGGTAATCGGGTCCGTGCTTTCAATCGTATTTGTCGCAGCACAGGCCACAAGGCTTAAGCTTACGATGGTGACCCCAATAAACCGTTGCATCATCATCTCGACGATCCCTCAAACGCTATACATCCCAAAAGTCATACAACATCAAAGTGAACAGGCGTTTAAAGCGATCCCAACATCTCTAATAACTTATATTTGTAGGATTTTTCCCCGGTCATGGCGTTGCCAAAAAGAAAAGCTATTCCCCTTCTTGGATTTTCTTCCCTGAATGTAATTTTGCCCGTTGAAGGGGGGAAGTCCGCCCCTTATATGCCGAAGCGATGGAGGATTTTCCTCCCCTTTGAAAAAAGAAACCGCCCCTTTAGAGGCTTGCCAAGGCATTTACCTTGCTTTTTTAAAAACAAGCTCTAGCACTGCGGTTTGCTTAAAATGGAGATGATACATATGGCCAAAGTGATTGGCATCGACCTCGGGACCACAAATTCATGTGTCGCCGTGATGGAAGGCAAAGAAGCGAAAGTTATTGAAAACGCAGAAGGATTGCGGACCACCCCCTCAGTGGTGGCGTTTAATGATGATGGTGAACGGTTGATTGGTCAGCCCGCCGTCCGCCAAGCGGTGACCAATCCTGAAAATACCTTTTACGCGATTAAGCGATTGATTGGTCGTCAATTTAGCGACCCCACCGTGAAAAAAGACCAAGACATGGTCCCCTATAATATTGTCAAAGGCGACAATGGCGATGCCTGGGTCGAAGCCCGTGGCGAAAAATATGCGCCGAGCCAGATTTCCGCCTTCGTTTTGCAAAAAATGAAAGAAACCGCTGAGGCCTATCTTGGCGACGAGGTCACCCAAGCGGTGATCACCGTTCCCGCCTACTTTAACGATGCCCAGCGCCAGGCCACAAAAGATGCCGGTAAAATTGCAGGCCTCGAAGTATTGCGGATCATTAACGAGCCCACGGCGGCCGCCCTTGCCTATGGCCTTGAGAAACAAGAGGGGAAAACCATTGCCGTTTATGACCTTGGCGGCGGGACCTTCGATATCTCTATCCTTGAGATCGGTGACGGCGTTTTTGAAGTGAAAGCCACCAATGGGGACACTTTCCTCGGCGGGGAAGACTTTGACCTTCGCCTGGTGAATTATTTGGCCGATGAATTTAAAAAAGACAGCGGCATCGACTTGCGCGGCGATAAGCTCGCCCTTCAGCGGTTGCGGGAAGAAGCGGAGAAAGCCAAAAAAGAGCTTTCCTCTGCAGCGCAATATGAGGTGAACCTGCCTTACATCACCGCCGATGCTTCCGGGCCAAAGCACTTGAATGTGAAACTTTCCAGGGCAAAGTTTGAAAGCCTTGTGGAAGACCTCGTCAAGCGCACCGTTGATCCGTGTAAAGCGGCCCTCAAAGATGCGGGCATTAGCGCGAATGAAATTGACGAAGTGGTGCTGGTGGGCGGGATGACCCGTATGCCGAAAATCCAAGAAACGGTGAAAAACTTCTTCGGCAAGGACCCCCATAAGGGCGTGAACCCCGATGAAGTGGTGGCCAAAGGGGCCGCTATTCAGGCGGGTGTCTTGCAAGGGGATGTGAAGGACGTTCTTCTTCTTGATGTGACCCCGCTTTCCTTAGGGATTGAAACCTTGGGCGGTGTCTTTACCCGGTTGATTGATCGTAACACTACTATCCCCACAAAGAAAAGCCAGGTTTTCTCTACCGCTGAGGATAATCAGTCTGCGGTGACTATTCGCGTGGCCCAAGGGGAGCGTGAGATGGCCGCCGACAACAAAATGCTCGGTCAGTTTGATTTGACCAGTATTCCCCCCGCCCCCCGCGGGGTCCCACAGATCGAAGTGACCTTCGATATTGATGCCAATGGGATTGTGAATGTCTCCGCAAAAGATAAAGCGACGGGCAAAGAGCAGTCAATCCGTATCCAAGCCTCTGGTGGGTTATCTGATTCAGATATCGAACAAATGGTCAAAGACGCCGAAGCCAATGCAGAGAGCGATAAAGAACGTCGTGAACGGGTAGAAGCCAAGAACCAAGCTGAAAGCCTTGTGCACTCCACGGAAAGTTCGTTGAAAGAGCATGGCGACAAAATCGGCGAAGACGATAAGAAGGCCATTGAAGAGGCTATTGCCGAAGCAAAGACCGTCGTTGAAAATGACGATAGCACGGCAGAGCAGATCAATGACAAGGTCACCGCCCTTGCCACCGCTTCGATGAAGCTTGGTGAGGCGATCTACGGCCAAGGCAACGCCGATGAAGAAGAGGCTGCGGCGGCTGCCGACGCTGCCCGCGATGCGGCGCAGGACGCTGAAATCGTCGATGCCGACTATGAAGAAGTCGACGGCGACGAGAAGAAGTAAGGTAGGACCCTTTTACAATGTCATCCCGGTTTTGCGTAGCAAAGACCGGGATCCATACAAGGGATTTAGATGTCTGCTTTTAGAAGTCTGACTTTAAAGATTTTGGATCCCGGCAATGCCGCTATGCGGCAACCGGGATGACAGTTTCGAACCAAACTCAACTTTGACAAGTCGAAGGTTACAATCTCTGCTATGGTGTTACTTGTTACCCTAACTTGCCATCTTGTCATTGCATCTCCACGTAAGAGCTGACCAAAAAGAAATAGATCATATGGCTCAAGACTATTATCAACTTTTAGGGGTGGAACGTAGCGCTGACGGGCCTGCGATCAAATCGGCTTTCCGAAAACTGGCGATGAAATATCACCCCGACCGCAACCCAGGGGATGAAGCGGCCGAGGCAAAGTTCAAAGAAATCAACGAAGCCTATGAAATCCTGTCCGATGAGCAAAAACGGGCAGCTTATGATCGGTTCGGCCATGCCGCCTTTGAAAATGGGGGCATGGGCAATGCGGGGCGCCAAGGGCAAGGCGGTTTTGGCCAGGGTTTTTCTTCCGGCGCGTTTTCCGATGTGTTTGAAGACATTTTTGGGGAGTTTATGGGCGGCGGCGGGGGCCGTGCCCGGGGCGGCGGTCAGCAGTCCGGCCGCGGCGCAGATCTCAAATATGAAATGGATATTAGCCTGGCGGAAGCCTTCGCCGGGGTGAAAAAGGATATTGATATCCCTTCCTCTGAGGCGTGTGAGGTGTGTGAGGGGACAGGCGCAAAGCCCGGCACCAAACCCACCACTTGCACCACTTGCGGGGGCGCTGGCCGCGTCCGGATGCAGCAGGGTTTTTTCACGGTGGAGCGCACTTGTCCGACCTGCGGCGGGGCGGGGGAGATTATCACAGAACCTTGCGAAGCTTGCGGCGGCCAGGGGCGTGTACGGAAGGACCGGACCTTGCAGGTGGAAGTACCTGCCGGTGTGGAAGATGGCACACGGATTAGATTGACTGGCCAAGGCGAAGCAGGCGTCCGCGGGGCCCCCTTTGGGGACCTTTATCTTTTCATCCGTGTGGATGACCACGACCTTTTTGAGCGTGATGGTCCAGACCTTTATTGCGAGGCCCATGTGCCGATGGTCACCGC
>JBCCMT010000265.1:0-3507 GCA_039026195.1 Pseudomonadota bacterium
CGGGAAAGCCAGAGATTTTTTTCTCATCCATCACTTGGCGAGCATAGCCCAAACTGTCCTTAGGGGTCAGGGTGTAGGGGTTGACCACCATGCCGCTTTCATATCGTTTGACTCGCCGAACATGCTCTGTTTGTTCATCCACGGTCAAATTTCGGTGCAGCACCCCCATCCCCCCATTTTGTGCCATGGCGATGGCCATTTCAGCCTCGGTCACCGTATCCATGGCAGCGGACAAAATAGGGATATTCAGGGAGATACGCCGGGTGAGCTTGGTCTCCACCTCCACTTGACTTGGCATCACATTAGAGGGGCCAGGCTCAAGCAAAACATCATCAAAGGTTAAGGCATCACGTATTTGCATATGCTTTATCTCCGCTGGGGAATGTTATATGCCCACCTTCATCTGCCCGAAGCTTGCCTTCACGGACTTTATGATAGAGGGCTGTTATACTGTCTTGTGTGTTGGCGCCGACCAATGTCATCCACTGCGCCGCATGATCTGTTATCTGGGCAGCTGCTTTCCACATGCCTTTTCCAAAAAGGCCGCCGGTTTCTTTCATGCGTTCTTCTGCATAGCTTGGCATAAAGAAAAGCGCTGAACGCTCTTGGTTCATCCCTTGGGCTTTACGGGGGGCCTCTGGGTGGCTGGCCCCCACCAGAATATTATGGCGCATTTGATCCTTTAAATGAGTGTGCAATTTTGCTGAAATATGGCCATTCCCTGCAAAATCTACAATGACATAAGATTGATCCGTTGGAAGCTTTTCAATCTCGTCATACGAAAGGACGCGGTCATAAATATTAAGGTTTTCAACGACACCCACATGTTTTTCGGATGTGATGCCGATAATAGGCTTTGCGGGGCATTTCTCCTTAGCCAACATCGCTGTGCCCAGGGCTGTTTTTGACGAAGCGGAGAGGCAAATAATATGATCCGCTCCCTTACCATCCTGTTGCTCTAACCAATCAGCCAGCCCAAAAGACGTTGCCGCAAGGGGGAAGAATAAGGCACGAAAGGGTTCTTTTTCACTATCGTGAAAGGGGTCATTTTTAAGGCGACTATACTCATTATAAATTGCGGGCAGTGCGGAACGATGTGCTACCCCATCGACAAATCGCCCATCAGAGATCTTTTTCGGCTCTAGCGTCAGATGCGTTGCCATGGGGAAATAGCCATATAGGCGTTCCCCTTCCTCAATGCCTTTCACATGACTTTCCGTCACTTGCGCAAACCCCCATAGAGGAATACACCCCCACCCCGGACTTTGCGGTTGAAAAAAGTCCCAATAGCGAAAGGTCTCCCCCATCACCGCATAGGAAATATTATTGGATGTGAAGGCGCCATGGTGCACACGAACGCGCAATTGACCTTCCTCTAACGGAGGCAAGGGGATGCTCACCCAGCGGGTTTCTTCGATGGCATCTTTTTTGACCTCAAATTGTTTTTTGACCTCAAATTGCTGTATTGCCATCACATATCCCCCTTTGAGAGAGAGCTTGGCTTAAACCCCATGGCCACCACATACATTTCTGCAGAGTCCGCTCGGCTGGCCTTTGGTTTGGCGTGGGCCACTTTTCCAAAATGCTGTTTTAACCGGTTTAATAATGTTTTCTCCGTCCCCCCTTGGAGAACTTTGGCCACATAGGTCCCATCAGGGGCCAGCACCTCCTCAGCGAAATCAAGGGCCGTTTCAGCGAGGGCAATGATCCGCATATGATCCGTAGAGCGATGACCAGTGGTAGGAGCCGCCATGTCGGACATAACAACGTCGGCGGGGCCGCCTAGCATTTTTTTAAGCTGCGCGGGCGCATCTTCTTCTAAAAAGTCGAGCTGTAAAAGATCGGCCCCTTCGATGGGTGGTATGTCGAGATAGTCGATCCCCACAACAATGCCTTTGCCCTTTGTTTCTTGTACGGCCACTTGGCACCACCCGCCAGGCGCAGCGCCAAGATCCACAATACGACCGCCAGGTTTTAAAAAGCCAAAACGCTCCTGAAGTTCTAACAGCTTATAGGCCGCCCGACTACGATAGCCTTCCGCTTTGGCGCGCATTACGTAAGGGTCATTTAACTGGCGTTGCAGCCATAGGGTTGAGGAGATTTTCCGGCCCCGCGCTGTCTTCACCTTGGTGGTCAGCTCTCGTTTGGCCCGCTGATCCGCTTCGGACACAGGCTTTTCCTTGAGGCTTCGCTTTTCAGGTTCTTGCCCCAGGGCAGTCCGCGACAAATCACTCTTTTTTCGAGCTTTTCCCCGCCGAGGGGGTTTCGAGCGATGTCCTGGTGGTTGGGCCATGTTGGCTAATAGCGAAATGGCCAGCAAAAGCAAGAGGGCAAAAGCATGTACAGGCGCTGATCGCCTCTACCCAAGTCGACGTAAATATTTGAGTTACTCCTCGCTCAAACAGCTGACGTCCACAGGCGCCGTAGGATTGTCGAGAAATTGTCGAACTGCCTCATTGCGGCAGTCTCCCATGACCCCGTGACCGCGCCCTGGCAAATCAACGGCTTGGACAACAGGACTGACAGGGCGAATTTCATCGACGATACGCCGTCCGCAACAGGTGTCATACTCCCCCGTAATGACGAGAACAGGAATGTCGAGGGAGGGCGGGCGGCTATGTTCAACGGGGACATCACCGATGGTGGACCACCAAGGGCAAGCTAGGATAGATTCAAATCCCAAAAGGCCGGGTTCGGCTTTCACTAAGGCCAAAGCCTCATATTTGGTCAGCTTTGCTTCGCCTATATCCCCACATACGGAAGCAAGATGAAGGCCCCAAGGAAAATCCCCTTGTTCGATCACGGCCTCTTTGGGTTCTCCCACAAATGCTTTTAACCCTGATCGATCTCCATTCGCGATGGCCGCTAAAAAAGCAGCGAGAGGTTTAGGATCGTCGGGAAAATCGACATATAGCCGATGCATGAGCGCCGCGCCATCAAACTGAGCTGTCTTCCCATTCCATTTGAAGGTATACGGTTTTTTATCTAAAACCTTCTGTGCTCTATCAATGTCGAGCAGCGAAAACTCATGACCATTCAGAACCTGACCAACATATGGAGATAAAAGCTGAGCGTAGGCCGTACGAGAGGCATAATATTCATCTAAGGGCCAACGATTGCGTGTCCAAGTGGGCCATGGCGCCTCGGCAATAACGGATTTGACTGCCGCTGGAAAATAACGCGCTTGCGTAAAGACTGAGCTCCCCCCAGCGGAGTGTCCCGCCACATGAATTTTCTCATAGCCAAGGGCCTGCCGCACTACTGCTGTTGAGTTTGTCTTGGGAAGAAACCATTGCGCAGAGACCACGGCAAAGCTGAGCGCTGCAGCTACAGTAGTCGCGGATGGCATTCTGCCTGCGAAAATGTCACTGTTGCGTATGCTCTTAAAGCTGTGCACGCACGCCTGTGCACGAAATACTCGTTCACACCGAGCAGCCGCCGAGCCTTCATTATTCACAGAGGCCTCGCAAAGAAGTTCGAGTTACCATTACAGAGTGCAAACAGCAG
>JBCCMT010000266.1:0-3490 GCA_039026195.1 Pseudomonadota bacterium
CGACGAAACCTCTGTCGCCATCGATGGTTGAGCCAATAGGCCCATAATGCACTTCCCCCTAAGGCCAAAAAAATCATGAGTATAGATTTGAACATCATGGATTATTTCCTTCAAATCTAACAATACGCTTTTTAGGCGATGTTATCAAAACTATTTTTAGTCACGGTCAGGACGTACATACTCACAATTTGCAATAAGTGTCAGCGTAAGCTGTTTGACTTTTTGCAAGTCATGTAAAGTTGATTGATCTTTGTCAGTATTATTCTGAGATGACGCTTTTATCAATAACATATCAGTAACACGCTGAATTTCTTTAATATCATGTTTAACAAGTTTTAAAAACTTTGTTTTCGCTTCCGCCATGGCATCCATTTTCGCCCTTGCATCGCGTAATTCGGCCAGTGTGTCTTGCTCCCGAATGGCATATTTTACAGATTGAAGAAGAAGATCTCTCGTCAACGCACTTTTCTGTAAAAAATCGATAGCACCTGCTTCATACGCTTTTGTGTTGACGGTTTTATCATCATACCCCGTCATCATAATAACTGCGAAAGGGGCATTTTCACCCCCTAACCAGGTTAAAAAATCTAAACCTACTTCCGTACCAAGACGATAATCGATAAGAGCTGCACAGAACTTGTTCTTAGATACGGCACTTTTAGCTTCTTTAATGGTTCTCGCCCTTATAATCTTATATTGAGAGACGCCGGAGAGAAGATGGCGCTCAATCGCCATATAGTCGATATCATCATCTTCAACGACCAAAAGGGTGTTTAAGCTATCTGCTTTTGCAGTTGATCCATCTAATTTTAAAGCCGTCGAGGACATCACGTTACCTCCCCTATTTTATCACTGACGTTCAAAACCCCTTATAGCATATGCTTGTAGCTTCTTTCAGCTAATAAAGTCTTTATGATCCCTAAAGGGAAAACTTTACACATTCCCCCATTATTACAGATTATCTCATGTAAAATTTGCTGAAGTTCATCGCTGTAAATTAGGGTGTCTTCCGCTTTTATGAGCAAACAACATCATCTCATCAATGCAATTTTATCAACTCTTACAATATCTTATGGATCATACTTTCTAAAGTATGAAGACGGAAAAACACAAATTTAACAGGATTGAGATCGCTTAAGGATTTGCACCTTAGGGTCGATGAAACAGCAGCAGAAGGAAGATCATACTCTAGTTCAATACCTTAAATCTACGACAACATACCGACATACACATATACCAAAATCTGAGTATTCATATGACCCTATATTTTTACTCAGCCCCCTTAAGTACAGCGTTAAAGGAAATTACGACATGGCTACGAAATCATTTGCACTCGACCAGAATTTTTTCTCCGCAAAGGCAACTCACAAAAAAGACATTGACCCGTCTGGCTTTGGTGCGCCTGCTCACCCCATGCCCGCACATTATTATCGTGATGAGGCTTTGCTGAATGACTCATTTTTTCAAAATGATGTTCGTATAGCTGCCCAATATCGTAAATGCATCGCTAAACGCCCACTAAACACAATTGATCCGTCAAGAACGCTTTCCCGCGCTGCGCTAGAGGCCATTGCCTATATCGAGCATAAGACTATTTCTGAACCTGTCGCAAGGGCATAAAAGATCTAGGCTCTAAACGGTTTAGCAATTGAAATTTCCTATGCACCATCGTAATAGATGGGTATAGGAAATTTTTTTCCTTATATGAGCAAGCGGTTCGAACAAAACCACAATCATAATCGAGACTTGTTATCAGGTAGAGCATGGCGCCGAAAAGCATGCCCCGGACCCCGATCCGGGGTGTATGCGGTTTTCGGCAAAAAGCGATGCGAAATCAAAAGACGATAGCGAGGGCGTGAGTATAAACGAACGTCCGATGCTATAATAGTCATACTACTGTTTATCTGGCCATGACGCTGATATGAGGCATGGCGCGGCGCGCACCAGCGTCATCCATGCCATATCCCACCAAAAACGCCTCGCCATCGACTTGAAAAACAGCATAATCTGCCTCAATATCTTCTGCACGGTGAATAGCTTTGCTGACCACAACGCAAGTGACCACGCGCGTTGCTTTTGCCTCTTGCATCATTTTCTTTGCGCGATAAAGGCTACGGCCACTGTCTAAAACATCATCTATGAGTAATACTGATTTATTCTCAACAGAAATGGAAAGATCTTTTATAAGGCGCACCTCCCCTGAGGAGGTCTGTGCCGCGCCATAACTTGACAATTGTAAAAAATCAATTTTCGGATCAGCGCCCGCATTAAAAAGGGCACGAGACAGGTCCGCTGCAAAGATAAACCCCCCGGTTAATATGGGAATAACCGTAAAATCAGTCCCCAAATCATTTACGATTTTTGGCGCCAGATCTTCGAGTGCCGCTTGAATATCATCAGAGGTAAAAAGAATTTGCATAAGGGCTCACACGTCATGATCCGCAGCGTGAATGATCGACGCTGCTCATCATGAAATTAAGGGCTAAGGGGTTCCGCCCATCCACTTCCATGTCTTTGTAAGACAAATCGGTTTGGCTGGGGGTGTATATTTTCGTCCGTCGACACGATTAGATTTGCCTTTACGGCCCCTTGGGGCAATTGCGCGCGGATAATAAAGGGACGCTCGCCCCCCATGGGGAGGGGCTCATCGGTAATGGTCACAGGTTGATTTTGAATACCGTCTGCAGTCTCAATGACCAAGACCGCTGTGGGCAAGACCATCTGCTGCAGCTCATTCATTAAAATGCCCTTCACTTCGAGCACTGGACCATGGGGCGACTGGGCATAGCGAGAGCCAAGTTTTTCGATGCTCAAGGGCACGAAGGCGCTCTCTTTTTCAAACCAAGAAAAAACTCTTTCCGTCCGGGGCCAAACTTCTTTGACTTGCGTCGGTGACATGATCACCACGGCGAATAGAAGACTGACCGTCCCCCCCCAAAGCCCCCAGCCCAAAAGACGACTAGGGGTTAAGCGGTTACGCTGATGCGCCCTTGCCTTTGCGCGAAACGCAGCTGCTGCCGCCTCACCTGGTGTAGAGGACACCACCTCACCTCGACGCCGCCAAATTTGCGTAAGCTGATCAAATAAATTGCCAACAAAGAAGCCTGTCCTTTGATAAAGTTGCGCCCATGGCGATAGGGAAACGCCCTCTTCACGGGCAAGGCGCTCTTCTTTTTCAAAAGGGCGCGATGCCTCAAAAGCAGCCTTATGGATCTTGTCTTTTTCTTTCGCAGGGGAGGAGATGACCTGGATCTGAGGCTCATTCAGGGCTTGGGCCTGAATTTGGGGCTGAGCTTGCGTTTGCGCCGCCTCCACAGGCCGGGGTTCACGGGAAAGGAGCAGCTCAGCGCGCGGCTCCTCCGCTACTCTCCCCTCTTGGGTTTGCTGGGCCTGCAGTGGGGCAGCAGGCAAAACAGAAGCCATCGGCATTTTTGCATCATTCAGCGCCTCCTCACCCTCACGAACAAGTTTTTGACCCCTCTCCTCAGGC
>JBCCMT010000267.1:0-3489 GCA_039026195.1 Pseudomonadota bacterium
GCCGTCGGTTAAGTGATAAAGAAGGGTTACAAAAGGGCTATGTTACGAGAGAAGCATGGCGCAAAGCTATGTGGGGATATGGTGACTTGCGTGCTATGAATAGTAGCGCTGTTCTTACAACAGGACCAGGCGTTATTCGCTATGATGAATTCCCTGATATGGACCATGTTGGATGGCAGAATGTTGCCAAACGCTTTACCGAAAAGGGGAAGTTAGGGGCTTACGATATCAAAGCACAAACCGGCGTTAAAAAAGTGGCTTCCCCTGTGGTGGCTCGGCTCAAAGCAGCTTGGGAAATTGGCGCCGTTTATCATCACAATTTACCACATCTATTTCTAGAGCATCGTGGCAACATCAATCCTGAAGTGATTGGTCAATGGGCCGTGGATTTGTGGGCGGATCAATCTATTCCTCTAGAGAGTAAACTTGCAATATTTAACGACAATGAACTTGATCATGTTGATGCCTTTGGCGCAGACATGATGAAAAACCGCCAGTATATCGTCAATAATCAAGTCAAAGTTGAAGTCAGTAATGAGACTTGGAATAATGCCCCTCCCTTTTCACGACAGGGGAAATATTTCAGACGAAAGTTACCGTTTGTTGCAGAACAAATGGGGCGACCTGAATTACCTAGAGCGGCAAGACCTCATATTGCTCAAACAGGATATGATCTGACAAAAGCAATAGCCCGCTTACGGAAAAAATATCCAGCTATAGAGTGGCGCGGCGTGATGGCTGTACAAACCAACTGGCTTACACGCATGAATAATGCCACTAATCCTGGCCCTAAAACAGAGTTGGGGGAATATAACTATGGTCTCCACAGTCTTATGACGGGATATCGTTTGTTCTGGGAAGATTACGCGAACAATCGTGAAGAATGGTCAAAATTATATGCCAGCGAACCACAAAGGGCAGGGGACTGGTTTGAAGCCCAAGGGACCACTTATTTTAAACTAAGTTCAAAATTACCTGACCTCAAAACTCACTTGGGGGGCATCCCACCAGAGGAACTTCAAGCGAGAACAGCAGATAAAGCGGAATGGCCAAAATTACGTGCTGAACTTTTGGACTTCTTTATCAATACGCCAAGAACAGGAAGAAGTATTAATGATGAGCATGGCGAGCCTACGATGACATCCACTTTAGACGGAAACCGTCACCTTTATCAAACCCTTGCGCAGTCTGCAGCTTATTATGGGATGCAAGTTGCATCCTATGAAGGGGGCTCTCATGTCGATTGGGGGAATTATTATAAACGACGTGTGCGTGAATTCCCTGAGATTAAGGCTTTCTTTCTTGATTTTCACAACAGTGTTGAAATGGGGGTCATTCAAGCTGCTGCCCATGATGCAGCTGTGGCAGCGGGTTGGAAAACACTCGCAGACTTTAGTCTGGTGAATGGTAGTGGAGGCTATAATAATTTTGGTACACGTCGCTATTTTGAAGATGCTAATCCACGTTATTGCGAATATGCACGCTGGATGCCGGCGAAACCAAAAGTCTCAGAGGCGTTAAAGGATGTATCAGGTTTGATTTCTCCCCATGCGCGTTGTGGTGATATGATCGATTACCTTAATCAAGCAAAAGCAAATGGGTATTATGTGAAATAGGGGGTGTAAAAACAAACCTTCATTCGACATAATCATTCAAAGTGCCCACCAGCCGTAAGGGATGGTGGGTTCTTTTGTTGAGGAAGTCCCTTACAAATTATATTTTGGCGCAGCAAAGCGAGTCTAGCCAAAGCTAGCCCTAGGCGTGAGGGATTTGGGGGACAAATACGGCTTTGCGCATTCGCAATGGCCTTGCGTTCTAAAATTGAAGATGGATAATTTCTATTGACCCTGTGGATGCAAAAACCTAAACGAGGCGCTCGATCGCTGCCGTAGCTCAGAGGTAGAGCACTCCCTTGGTAAGGGAGAGGTCGAGAGTTCGATTCTCTCCGGCAGCACCATTTCATATCATTTTTGTGGACTAGATGGCTTAAGATTAAGGAGCTCTGGTTGCGAGCAATAGGCCTGTGACGAAAATAAAGCCTATAAGAGAAAACTTTTTATTGTCGCACAATATATATTGTCGCAAATTTTACCAACCATATAGATTTCAATCTCATCATGTCGTACAATAAATCATGTCCTACAATAAAATGCCTTCAAGACGTCCCTTGAAGGATTGAGCTTAAGATACACATCCTGAGCGTCACTTACTTAGAGCAGTCTTGTTTCATTCTACATTACTCAATTGCTCTTATTTTTGTTTTGTCACGTTCGGCAGGAAAACGCTGTAGGTTCAATGACCATCCCATCATAGGCTGGCTCAACATGTTCTGGCGTTTCTGCCATCACCGTTCGATAGTCTAAATCGATATGAAGGTTTGTCAGCACACCATGTTGAACGCCGGCCCGGTCGATCCAATCCAAGCTCCGGCTAAGATGGGCGTGGCTTACATGGGGTTTATACCGTAGCGCGTCGACAATCCAACTATGACAACCTTTGAAATGGCAAAATGACGTTTCCGAAATATCGTTCAAGTCTGGACTATAGGCAATATCCGCCTGCGGAAGCCCAAAACGGAACCCAAGGGCATTAACTGGCCCATGGGTCACCAAAATCGACGTGATGGGGATCGGTCCCGTTGGCCCGTCAATCTCAAATGTCTCGCCGGGCTGGGGCATCACATGATGGTTTAAGATGGCGGGATATCCTGTCTTTGGATTGTCCTGAAAGCAATAGTCAAACCGCTGCAGCAGATTTGGACATGTTTTTTCATTCACATAAACGGGGACGCGATAACGGCCCATGAGCGATAAAACGCGCAAATCGTCAATCCCGTGGGTTTGATCTGCATGGTCGTGGGTATAAAGAACAGCATCAAGTCGCCCGATATGATTGTTCAAAAGCTGCTCCCGTAAGTTTGGAGACGTATCAATTAGAAGAGTTGTTAACTCAGGCGCATCCCAGCCTAAACTTTCATCCGCTCGCTGGACAATTAAAGAGCAGCGCGTGCGGCGGTTTTTAAGTTCAGCTGGGTCGCAATTTCCCCAATTTCCGCGCCCGCCTGGCCCTCCTATACGAGGCACCCCGCCGGAAGAACCGCACCCTAAAATGATAGCGCGTAGTCTCACGGCTGATATTTGGCACGGGTAAAGAGGTTAAAAAAGGTCGTCGTCGTACTTTCTTCTATGGTGGCAAGATCGACATTCTTAACCTCCGCAAGTTTTTGCGCCACATGGGGCAGAAAGCTAGGTTCATTTCTTTTCCCGCGATGGGGCATGGGGGCCAAAAATGGGCAATCGGTTTCAATCAATAGCCTATCAAGGGGGATTTCTGCGGCCACGGCGCGAACGTCATCTGCTTTTTTGAAGGTCAGTATCCCTGAAAAGGCGACATAGCCGCCCATGGATAAAACACTCTTTACAAGGGGTAATCCGCCTGTGTAGCAATGAAGAAGGGGGGTAAACGCCCCTTTCGCATACTCGCTCTCCA
>JBCCMT010000268.1:0-3456 GCA_039026195.1 Pseudomonadota bacterium
AAACGGAGCTTTTCATGGATATTATACGGATTATACTTTCTATTATTATTCCCCCCCTTGGTGTATTTTTACAAGAAGGTTTAAAAACACAATTTTGGATTAATCTCATACTGACAATTCTAGGATATATTCCAGGCATTATTCATGCCATTTGGATTATATTACGAAGATAAATATTTTACTGATACTTAAATTGGGCGTATGAGGAATCTATTATATTTCTTATGCGCCTTATTTATATGTAATGATGATATTATAAATTAAGTTTTTAGTTTCTATGCCTTACGAGATAAGTCTGACTTTACCTGCCGAATGGGAATAGAGCTTTCAATAGACGCAATGCCTTCAATTTTCGTCAGCTTACTGGTCAGAAAATATTCAAACTCACTTAAATCAGCCACGGCGAGCCGCATAAGGTAATCTCGATTGCCCGTCATCAGCCAACAATTGACCACCTCAGGATATCTCAAAATAGCGTCTTCAAAAACCTTTAACGCTTGGTCGATTTGTTTATCAAGTTTAATTGATACGAAAACAGAAAATCCATACCCTGTTTTTTGTTCATCAACCACAGCATGATATCCAGAGATAATCCCCTCATCCTCAAGGTTTTTCAACCGCCGGGCACACGGAGTTGGACTTAGCCCCACTTTATCACTCAGTTTGAGCATGGATATACGCCCCTCCGACTGAAGAGCACGAATAATAGCCTTATCGATGCGGTCCATACAGGGTATAATCTCTCTAAAAAAGCATATAGAAGCGTAATTCCCTATCATATAACCTGAAATAAGTTATATTTGCAACAAAAACCCTCTAAACTTAGAGTAAGTTCCTTTCATCGAAAATCTATTCGTTGGAAGACGCCCCATGACCAGCAAAACAACAGATATTGAAACAGCTCAACTCTTAACAGATTTAGAGCGCCGCATTTTGTGGCTGGCCTCTTGGACCATCCACAACGCCAACCATTTGCGGGAAAAAGGGGAGAATGAGGTCAAAGTGGGTGGGCACCAAGCGTCATCGGCATCCATGGCGACGATTATGACGGCGCTTTATTTTCATGCGCTTAAATCAGAGGATCGCGTGGCGGTAAAACCCCATGCCTCCCCTATTTTTCATGCTATTCAATATTTAGCCGGCCATCAGACCCAAGAAAATTTGGAAAATTTCCGCGGGTTCGGCGGCGCACAGAGTTATCCTTCCCGTACGAAGGATATTGACGATGTGGATTTCTCTACAGGATCTGTGGGCCTAGGGGTGGCACAGACTTTGTTTTCTTCTCTTGTGCAAGATTATGTGATGGACCACGGCTTCATGAAAGACCGGCAAGAGGGCCGCATGGTAGCCCTCATCGGGGATGCAGAAATGGATGAGGGGAACATCTATGAAGCGCTTTTCGAAGGGTGGAAACATAATTTGCGTAACTGCTGGTGGGTGATTGATTATAATCGCCAGTCTCTAGATGCAGTTGTGCATGAAGGTCTGATGCATAAATTCCAAAGCATGTTTGAAAGCTTTGGTTGGGATGTTGTCATCTTACGCCATGGTCAGTTCCAAGAGGAACAATTTGCAAAACCAGGCGGGAAGTTTTTAAAAACCTGGATTGAAGAGTGTCCCAACCAACTTTATTCTGCCCTTACATTTCAAGGAGCCGAAGCATGGCGAGCGCGGCTGACAAAGGACTTAGCGAAACATAAAGACAGCCTGAAGATCATCGAATCCCTATCCGATGAAGACTTGGAAAAGTTGATGGGCAATTTGGGAGGGCACGACATCCCCTCTTTAACTCAAGCTTTTGAAGACGCGTCACAACATGACCGGCCAACCCTGTTCATTTGTTATACCATCAAAGGACATGGCCTGCCGCTAGCGGGGCATAAGGACAATCATGCAGGTCTGATGACCCCCAGCCAGACGAATATCCTACGGGACCGTTTAAATGTGCGGCAAGGACATGAGTGGGACAAGTGGGAGGGGGCGCAGCATGACGCTGACATCCTACAAAATTTTATTCACCAAACCCCCTTTTTCGCAAAAGGCAAACGTCGGCTGAATGCGCCGCAGATTGACGTTAAGGATCATCTTCCTCTCCCAGCCCCCACCGATAAAAGCATTTCCACCCAAATGGCCTTTGGGCAACTCATGCATGATATCAGCAAACAAGATACTCCATTTGCAGAGCGCATTGTGACCACCGCCCCTGATGTGACGGTGTCCACAAATTTGGGCCCTTGGGTGAACCGCAGAGGTCTTTTCGCGCGAGAAGCGATGGAAGACACCTTCAAGGATGAAAAAATTCCGTCCACCTATAAATGGTCTGCGTCACCAAAGGGACAGCATATTGAGTTGGGTATTGCTGAATCCAACCTCTTTATTTTATTATCTGCGTTAGGCTTGTCGCATACGATTAACGGAGAGCGCCTCCTCCCCGTGGGGACGGTTTATGACCCCTTCATCTATCGTGCGGCCGATCAGATGAACTATGCCTGCTATCAAGATGCAAGATTTATGTTGGTGGCAACACCATCAGGGGTCAGTTTAGCGCCGGAGGGTGGAGCCCACCAATCCATCGGTACCCCCCTTATTGGAATGGCCCAAGACAGATTGGCCTATTTTGAACCGGCCTATATGGATGAACTTGCCGTTATGATGCGGTTTGGGTTTCAATTTATGCAAAATGAAGGGGAGACAGATGGAACAGACAACGATTGTCTCGAAGATGAAAAGGGAGGCTCGGTTTATTTGCGTCTGTCTACACGCCCGTTAGAGCAACCAAAGCGGGAGATGACCGCTGCTTTGGAGCAGGATATTCTGCAGGGTGCCTATTGGCTGCGCCAACCTGGGCCAAATACGGAAGCAGTTGTCGCCTATACCGGCACGCTCGCGCCAGAGGCGATTGAGGCTGTGGGCCTCATGGGAGAAGATCGACGTGATGTGGCGTTATTAGCTGTCACGTCGGCTGATCGTCTTTCTGCGGGATGGTCAATGGCCCAAAAACGGCGTCAAAACGGCGATAGCGGCGCGATCTCTCATATTGAGCGTCTTTTGCAAAAGCTTCCCAGACATGCTGCCATGGTGACGGTTTGTGACGCCTATCCCACAACCTTATCTTGGATGGGGTCAGTTTATGGGCACCGGACACGGAGTTTGGGGGTCGAGACTTTTGGTCAAACAGGGTCTATCGCTGAGCTTTACCGCCATTATGGCTTAGATGCGAACGGAATCATGCGCGCCACCCAAGAAATTGCCCCTGGCCGACAATTTCGATATCTAAAAACAGCTTAGAGCATCGAGCCGAAAAGCCTGCCCCGGACCCCGATCCGGGGTGTACGCGGTTTTCGGCAAAAAGCGATGCGAAACCAAAAGACAATAGCGAGGGCGTGAGTATAAACGAGCGTCCGATGCTATAAGCCCTATATAGAAAGACCGTGAACAGATGTTCACGGTCTATTA
>JBCCMT010000269.1:0-3453 GCA_039026195.1 Pseudomonadota bacterium
GACGTGATGAATGATCAGCGTAAAGCGATTTTTGAACAGCGCATTGAATTTATGTCTGCGGAGGATGTGGCGGATATTGTCAGTGATATGCGTGTCACCCTGTTAGACGATATGGTGCAAACCTATATCCCGCCTAAATCTTATGCTGAGCGTTGGGATGTGGACGGTCTTAAAGAAGAGGTGAAAGAGGTCTTTAATCTTGATCTAGCCATCGACAAATGGGCCGCAGAAGAAGGCGTTGCCGACACAGAAATTTTTGAACGCGTCGACGAAGCCACTCGCACAGCTTATGAAAAACGGTGTGACGATTTTGGGGAAGAAACAAGCCGCCGCATCGAAAAGGCTATCCTTTTGCAAACCATTGACACCGATTGGCGTGAGCATCTGCAAATGCTTGACCATTTACGCTCCGTCGTGGGGCTGCGCGGGATGGGCCAGCGGGACCCTCTCCATGAATTCAAAACGGAGGCCTTTGCGCTGTTCAGCACCCTTCTTGATGGCCTTCGGCGAGATGTCACCCGGTCCCTTTACCATGTCCAAGTGCAACGTCAGGAAGACAGGCAGTCCCAGATTGATGTGGAACAAGCCAAACGACTGCTTCAGGAATTGCAAGCGAAGGGTCAGCTTGATCCGTCAAAAATGCGGGCTGAACATATTGATGCGACCACAGGGCAAAATGATGCAGGCCATGGGGGACCAGAGGCGCCCCAGCGGGGATATGGCCAATCCGCCGGGGTCGCGACCCTCAAAGCACAGCGCGTGAACCGAGATGTGGACCCCAATGATCCTTCCACTTGGCATAAGGTGAGCCGCAATGCCCCTTGCCCTTGCGGATCAGGCAAAAAATATAAGCATTGCCACGGGGACCCCCGTAAACAGCCACAAGCTATTTAAAGTGAACCCACTTTTATAAATCGCCAGTATAAAAGCGATGTTTTCAACGGGACAAACAACGATTAGGACGTCATGACGGTTCAAGTGGCCATTATTGGGGGAGGCGTATCAGGGCTTTCTTGTGCACAAGTTTTACAAACAGCCGGCATAAGCTTTGCGATTTTTGACAAAGGGAGAGGCGCAGGGGGGCGGCTTTCAACGCGCCGCAGTGACCATGGTCGCTTTGACCATGGCACGCCCTTTTTCTCTGCACAAACCCCAGAATTTTCTGCGCAGGTTGAACAGTGGAGGACGCAAAGCCGCGTGGCCCGCTGGTCACCATCGACCTCCCCTTCCCCCCCGACCTCCCTTTCCCCCCATGAGCCGTCTTCTTTCTATGTCGGCACCCCGGGGATGAACGCTGTGGTCAAGACAGACGCGCAAACCTTAGGCGTTCAATTTCAAACCCGCATTGCCCCCCTCATGGATGCAAGGGATGGACAACAAATGAAAGCCCAATGGCATCTTACCACAGAGGATGAAACGCCTTTAATAGATGCGGAATGGGTCGTTCTCGCAGTGCCCGCAGAACAAAGCTTCGATCTTATCAAAAATCTCAAGACGTCTTTAAATGCCCCCCTCTCAGCTGTCCGTACAACCCCTTGTTGGTCTGTCATGCTTGCATTTGAGCAGGTTTTAAAAGACGTACAGGACGTTATATTCCCCTCCTCTGATATTTTAGACAAAGCGATACGCGAGAGTGCCAAACCACAGCGCGAAGATGGCGAACGCTGGGTTTTACAAGCGACACCTAAATGGAGCGAAGACCATCTAGAAGATGATCCTGACATGATCATTTCATGCCTGCAAAATGAATTTTTTCATTATGCAAATATTCCCCCCCAGGAAAAGCCGTTTGCCCCCTCCTTTTCAAGGGCGCACCGCTGGCGTTTTGCGAACACGATGTCTCATTTTCAGAATGATTATGATCTAGATTCTGAATACTGCATTGCAGTATGCGGAGATTGGTACCGATATACAGGCGTTGAAGGCGCTTGGCTCAGCGGGAAACGTCTTGGTGCAAACTTGGTCCAAACCCTTTCGCGTTAGATTAAACACTCATTAAGTTTGCCTTTACGCTCTCTTTAAACAATATGGTTATCATAGCCTAACTTACGTGTATCAACACTCAATTTGTGGAGCCGTACTGATTGAAAAGCGCCTTTAGTGTGACAATTTGGGCACAGGTAAGCAAAAGAGACAGATAAACGAGATCGTTTTCCTTGCCAGTAGCTTTCACCTCATTCTACGCTTTTTCATAAGTGCAAAAAATAAAATTTTGCTGCGTGGTCAAAGGCCAGATGGGAAGGAATATCATGAAAAAATCACTTTTACTTGGCACTGCTATCAGTGTGACATTGGGCGGAATCACGGGCGCAGTAGCCCAGTCTGAAGACACAATCGTTGTAACAGCCACGAAACGCGAACAAACATTACAAGAAGTGCCTGTGGCCGTTTCCGTGGTTGACGATAGCGTGATTGAGCAAGCTCAGATCAATGATATTCTAGATTTGCAATCCATTGTTCCTTCCTTACGGGTCTCTCAGCTAGAGCAGTCGGGGAATACAAGCTTTATTATTCGGGGCTTTGGGAATGGCTCGAACAATCCCGGCATCGAACCCTCCGTCGGTGTATTTGTTGACGGGGTTTACCGTAGCCGCTCCGCCGGAGCGATTTCTGACTTACCCGAGCTTCAGCGGGTGGAGGTGCTTCGCGGCCCCCAAAGCACATTGTTTGGGAAAAACGCCTCCGCCGGTGTTGTCAGCTTTATCACCCAAGCCCCTCAATTTGAGACCCAAGGGTCTGTGGAGGCCACTTACGGCAATTATAATCAAGCAATCGTGAAGGGCTATGTCACAGGGCCCTTGAGCGAAACGGTTGCCTATAGCCTTTCAGGAAGTCTGAACCAACGGGATGGGTATGTTGATAACAACTTCCTCGGCACAGAAATCAATGATCGTGATCGTTGGGCCCTCCGCGGACAACTCTTGTTTGAACCCAGCAGTGATCTGTCCTTCCGCTTCATTGCGGACTATGACGAAATTAATGAAAAATGCTGCTATGCGCCTCACCTCTTTGCAGGGCCGTTCACCCAAGCAACTCAATTGTTAGGCGGTCAGTTTAACGACGATCCCTTTACCTATGAGACTTTCCTAGATCGCGACCCAACCAATGAGATTACCAATGGGGGGATCTCTCTCACCGTCGAGCAAAATTTTGAGAATATGGATCTCACCGTCATTACCTCTTACCGCGATCAGTCGTTGCTCGCCAATGGGGACACGGACTTTACCAGCGCAAATATCATCAGCGGACGGGAAGTGAACAATGATGTCCAAACCTTTACAGGGGAAATTCGCCTCGCCTCTAACGGCAATAGCCGATTTGAATGGATGGTCGGCGGATTCTTATTTGATGAACAACTGCAAGGGGATGGCAATGTATTCTATGGGCCACAATTCTCCAACTATGCTGATATATTAGTCGAAGGCGCAGGCCTACCTGGTGCACTTGGCGCCC
>JBCCMT010000270.1:0-3422 GCA_039026195.1 Pseudomonadota bacterium
CTCTTGTTTATGAAGTTCATAATAATACTCAGAGGGCGCATGATATATAATAAAATGCAAGCGATCACCTTCTTTTGCCGCCTTGGCCATACCAGAATAAGGAAGACCGGTTTCAATGGTTCCCTCAAAGCTGAAACTGACCCCCTTTAAGGTTCCAAAATAATCAGGCTTTATATCTGTGACATTAATCTCCGCCATGGCAGCCGCTTTTAAACTGTCAATAATAAATTCGACGATTTCAACGTCCGTCATACTTGACCGAAACCGCGGCACAAAAAGACCGGAGAAAGACCGCGGGGTTCTGATAAGACTTGCGTTATTTCGAAGCCCATAGCCTAAAATCAATTGGTTCAACTGCAACCCATCAATGGTGAGAGATTGTGTCCTTACTTTGCGATTTTGGGGGTAAGCTGTCCATGTCTTCCCTAAGGTCACGCTATACACATGATTGGGCGCATAAGGACCTGGCCCTCTTGGCGCAGGGCCAACGCACCCCACAAGCCATAAGAGAGGGAAAAGGAACAAAAGAGATATATATTGTTTACGTTGCATTAGCTATTTTTTTACTCAGTGTAAGATATATATTTCGATAAGGGGGCGATCGGGTGCATTTGGATAAAGCCGTAAATATTCTTGATAAGCTGTTTTTGCCGCATCATGTCGGCGAAACCGACGCTCTAAATGGCCAATTTCACGATAGGTACGGGCGGGGGCATCGATAAACTGGATGGCCCTTTGATAAGCCGCCAGCGCTCTTTCTTGATCACCTGCTTTTCGGCGTATACGGTACGCTTCGCCCTTACGATACCATAGCACCCCTTTTGCGCCCCCTCGCTCTAAAAGATGATTGATCAAAAATAAATGTTCTCCCAAATCTCGTCTGACCAAATCATGGTCGAGCCATTCCTCTAAAAAAGGTGTTGTTGCTGTCTTATAGGCATCAAGCCCTAGATAGCTTTCCCCTTGATGGGTTTCGGCTAAGGCAAACAGGGTTCGAACCCGATCTTGGGTCAAAGGGTGGGTTCGATACGCACTTGCACGGGCTTCTCTTTCCTTTTTCCTCTTTGAGCTAGAGGCAGAAATTTCCTGCATAAGGTAAATCCAAGCTTCAGCCGCCTGGTACGGATCATACCCTGCCCTCTGCATGAGGTGGAACCCGCCTGCGTCCGCCTCCCGTTCAGCTTTTCGTGAAAAGGCGTAAATGGTTTGGGTAAGCTGTAAATAACTCTGCTTTAAAAGATCGGTTGGCTGCGATCCTATCGAGATCATCCTTAACGCGAGGGTGGCGGTTTCTACATTTTTTCTATGACGAAAAATTTCTAATGAGTGACGGTGATAAAAATGAGCAAACTCATGACCAATGATATAGGCCAGTTGAGCTTCATTTTCCATGCGGAGCAATAGGCCCGTATGGATCAACATCATTCCGTTGGGCGCCATGCTCGCATTAAAATTATTCTCCTTTATAACGTATATTCTTAGATCTTTGCACGCATCATCTGTCACGACGCGGCATGTGACCTCCCGTATATATTGGTTCAGCTGCGCATCTCTTTCGACCTGACTTGACGTTTTGAGATCCTCTTCAGCCTTATCCATAATCATCCATAGGCCCGCTTCATCGGACGTGGCCTCCGGGCGGGACCCTGTCTGATGGGGGGCGACATTGGTGCTTGCACAGCTAAGAAGGGCAAGAAAAAGGACCATACCCACAAGAAAACGCATGGTGTTGTCTCCTATAACGGCGCTGTTTGAAGGAGCCGCCGAACAATGTCCCTTGCGCCTCTTTCTTTACGCATATCAGTGCCCGCGGTGGTCACCGCTTTGTTAAACCAGATGATATCGCCCGTCTTAAGGTCGACCAAAGAGGCTAAAATGATCTGTTGACCGGTGGAGCCCATAAAAGTGATGCCTGTAAATGCGCTTGAGAGGATACTTGCGCCGTTGACAATCTGCTTGGCGATACTGGCATATTCACCGCGAACCATAAGGATAAGGGCGTAATCTGCTTGGTGGGACTGACGAAAAACATCCACGCCAGGGCCTAAGGACCAGTCAAAATCATCTACCTTGGAGGGGAGGTCATTATTTTCATATTTATGCTGAAGAATAACAAGGCTAACAACATCATGTAGCTTTAACAGCTGAAGCTGGGGCGCCGACGCCTCTTTCAATTTGAAAGGAACTACCTCTTTTTTCTTGACCTTAAGCTGCTCTTCTAGCTCCGCATAGAGCAGGGCTTGGGCCGATAGGGTCCAGTCGGCTTTGGCCTCTCGAAATTCAGAGGCGTTGATGAAGCCAAGCGTTACATCTGGCTCGATGACAAGAATGCGGGCACCATCAGCGGGCCAATTAAGATCATTCGTGGTTTGATGCGTATTGGTGGTGATACAGCCGCCAAGACTAAGGCTAATGATGAGCCAGATGAAGCGCCTTACCATATATTCTACCCCCCTCGCCTTGTATCTCCCCTCATAAATACAACCATGAATGGGCATGGGCCACAAGTGAATTGTGCAGGAAGTGCGTGTGATTTTACGAAAATTCAGCTAGGTTTGCTTCATGTTCACGCAATTTTTCACTCATCTCAAAGATAAAGGCGTACCGGTGAGCCTGCGAGAATTCCTCACCTTAATAGAGGCCATGCAGCACGACCTCGCAGAGATGGAGGTTGAGAAATTCTATTACCTCGCGCGCACGACCCTGGTGAAGGATGAGCGCTTTTTGGATAAATTTGATCAGGTATTTCAGCATCATTTCAAAGGCGTCACCCACATGGGCGATGACGCCCTTGGCCTTCATGATATGCCGGAGGATTGGTTGCGGGCACTCACCCAAAAATATCTTACCGAAGAGGAAAAGGCTGAGATTGAGGCGCTGGGCGGCTGGGATGAACTGATGAAAACCTTAGAGCAGCGCTTAAAAGAACAAGAAAAACGTCATGAGGGGGGAAATAAATGGATCGGCACGGGCGGCACCTCCCCCTTTGGCCATTCGGGGTATCACCCTGAAGGCGTGCGGATTGGCGGGCAATCCACCCACAATCGCGCGGTGAAAGTGTGGGAGAAACGGGCCTTTAAAAATTTAGATGATACAGTTGAGGTGGGTACCCGGAATATTAAAATGGCCTTACGAAAACTCCGCCAATTTGCGCGGACAGGGGTCCCCGATGAATTCAACCTAGAGGGGACCATCAACGCCACCGCACGTACGGGCTTTTTAGACATCCAAATGAGACCAGAGCGACGGAATACCGTGAAGGTTCTGCTCTTTTTTGATGTGGGCGGCTCCATGGATCCTCATATCCGCGTATGTGAAGAGCTTTTTTCAGCGGCACGTGCGGAATTCAAGCATATGGAATTTTTCTACTTCCATAATTTTCTCTATGATTATGTGTGGAAAGACAATCACCGCCGATGGTC
>JBCCMT010000271.1:0-3401 GCA_039026195.1 Pseudomonadota bacterium
ATATTCTTGTGGCGGATAAGGGAAGTGATCAAATTACTGGCCTTATTGATTTCGGAGACGCGGTTTACGCCCCTGTGATCAATGAACTGGCTGTTGCCTGTTCTTACTTTTTGAACAAAGACCGAAATGTTGCTGAAGATTTGGCGACGATTGCCTATGGATTTCATCAATATAAAGAAATATATGAGGAAGACCTTGAGGTTTTAAAAGACCTAATCGTTGCCCGTTACATGACAACGCTTTTAATCACCTATTGGCGGGCAGCACTTTTTCCTGAAAATAAAGACTATATTTTGCGGAATAATCCCTCCGCGCGGCTTGGCCTGAAGATGTTTTCTAAAATCGATGGCGAAGCTTTCCTTCAACCCTTGCGCAAAAAATGTAAGATTGGTCCAAAAATGAAACAAGATACAACCCCAAACCGTTATATTCCGGGTGCTGTTAAACTCCACCCAGAGATGGAAGCAAAAATTTCTCACCGTGAGGAGGTCATGGGGTCTTCTTATCGGCTTTCCTATGCTGAACCTGTTCATTTTGTAAAAGGGGAGGGGATCTGGCTTTATACAGCGGACGGTGATCAGTATTTGGATTTTTACAATAACGTGGCTTCCTTAGGCCATTGTCACCCCCAGGTAGTGGGGGCAATGACCAAACAAGCCCATACCTTAAGCACCAACACACGCTATTTGCATGACACGATTATCGAATATTCTGAGCGGTTGACGGATCTTTTCCCAGCCCCCCTTTCCCAGGCCATCTATACCTGTACGGGGAGTGAAGCTAATGATTTAGCTTGCCGGATTGCAAAATATCATACGGGCGGGGAAGGGTATATCGTCAGCGAGTATGCCTATCATGGGACAAGTCATTTGATCTCCAGCCTATCCCCCAATCTGGGGCCGACCGTATCCCTTCACCCCAACTTAAGAACAGTTCCTGCCCCCCATTCTTTTGATCCATCAGTAGATGTGGGTGAACAGTTTACGGCGCATGTTCAGGGCGCTATTGATGATTTGCAACGCCGGGGGATTAAACCCGCTGCCCTTTTGGTGGATAGTATTTTCTCTAGCGACGGGGTGTATACGGAGCCAAAAGGCTTTTTAAAGGGCGCGGTAGAGGCTATTCACAAGGCGGGGGGGCTTTTCATTGCTGATGAAGTCCAGCCTGGTTTTGCACGGACAGGGGATCATATGTGGGGCTTTCAGCGCCATGGGGTAACCCCTGACCTTGTGACCTTAGGGAAACCCATGGGCAACGGGTACCCCATGTCTGGGGTGATTGCCCGCCCAGAGGTCAGTCGTGAATTCGGCGCCAGCGCAAGATATTTCAACACTTTCGCTGGGAATACCGTTGCTGCCGCCAATGGTCTTGCTGTCTTAAACGTTATTCGAGATCAGAATTTATTGGAAAATTCTTACAAAATGGGAGCCTATTTAAAAGAGGCCCTTGAGAGTATCGCTTCACCTAAAATTGCTGAAGTTCGAGGATCTGGTCTCTTTTATGGGGTAGAGATTGTTCAGGCAGAAGACGATCATACACCCGATGAAAAAACAGCCAAAGCGATTGTGAATACTTTGCGGAAACGCAAAACGCTGATCAGTACAACGGGCAAAAATGATAATATTTTGAAAGTCCGCCCTCCTCTCATCGTGACCAAAGAGAATATCGACCAATTTATCAATACGCTTCGGGATGTGATGTCAGAACTTGGTGTCTTATCCCATTAAAGAAATAGAGTTCAGTCAGTTGATTTGTGCTCACTTATTTACTGACTTCTCTTCTCCATCATGGCGCCAATGATATTTGTATAATCATCTGTCCAGGGACGGCCAGGGGTGAAGGTCACCTCTGACCATCTCTCATCCTGGAGGATAGGGGCAAGGTCGTCATCATTTCGGGCCATCACCACTACATCAGAGGGGGTGCCGCTGGTGAAATTAGGCTCATCACCGATGGTTTTGGGTTGATATTGTTGACGGCGAAGGACGAGCCCCTCTGCCTCGGCGATGCGCCCTAAAATGGGCCCTAAATCCACATGCCGATTGCTGATATGAAGCATGATGACGCCATTTTCCGAAACACGAGTGAAATAGCTGCGCACCGCTTCTCGGGTTAATAAATGGGCAGGCACCGCATCTGAACTGAATGCATCTAACAGAAGGACGTCAAAATATCCCTCTGGTTTTTGCTGCAGGGTTAACCGGCCATCCCCCAAAATAATTGGGGCATTTGGAGCGCAGGCGGATAGAAAATTGAAATAGTCAGGATTGGTGGCAAATTTAACCACAAGGGGGTCAATTTCAAAGAAAGTGATCTCTTGGTCTGACCCCATGTTACAGGCAACGGTGCCAGCGCCCAACCCCACAGCGCCGATACGCTTTTTATGACGCCAAGCGGTGAACACTTGGCCGATAGGGCTGTTTTCATGATAATAGAGCGTACTCGTTGGTTTTTCGGTATCCTCTGATAAGGACTGACTGCCGTGAATGGTGTTCCCATGGATCATAAAGCGATAGCCATCTTGCTCCGTGATTTTCACCACGCCAAAAAACCCTCGTTCAACAGCAAGGGTTGAGGCATTATTCTGACTAAAGACTGGAATGGTGATCGAAAGTATTGCCGCTAATAGGAGAGGCATGAAAAGATGATGTCTTTGCAAAATAAGAAGCGCAGCCGGGATGAGAAGAAGACTGTATACCAATACAAAGGGAATATTTTCTCTGAAGCTTGGCACTTTGGTTGCGGTAAAAATAGCAATCAGCACCGCAAGGCTAACACCCAGTATAGTGAATTCTTTTTTGCCAAAATGATAGCTTTTCACAGGCCGGGCCAATAGCAATAGAATAAGCAAAATAGGATGCTCAATGATTGTATCGAACAATATAGGCGCGGTAAGGGCACAAAATGCGCCCCCCAACACACCGCCCAAAGACATGATCAGATAGAATTCCGTTAACCGATCTGTGGAAGGGCGGCTTGCCGCCATGGCCCCATGACATACAATAGCCCCCGCAAAGAGAACAGCAATATTCAACCCCGTCACAAATAGCATCCCCAAGGTATCGCTAGGTTTTGTAAGGGTCACGAGCAGACACACGGTCACCACCGGAAGGGCGGCGGTGGCAAAGCGAAGGGCCTTATCCCCTTTTGATCCGAACACAATGATGAAGCTTGCGATATAGGCAATTAAAGGGGGCGCCCAAACAAAGGGGCCTGAGGAAATATCTGTGGAGATATGAGTGGTCACCGCCACCAAAAAGGCAGAGGGCAGAAAGGCAAGGGCGAGCCATTTGGCTCTTTGTGGCCAATAGGCAGCTTTAAGAGCATTGGCCGTTTTAGTATTCTCTTTTTCAGTGGGGGCAGTTTTCGTCGCCGTCAGCGCAACCATCAACCCACAGAAG
>JBCCMT010000272.1:0-3395 GCA_039026195.1 Pseudomonadota bacterium
ATACGAAAACCACGATAATTGAGCAAGACAAGGACTTAAACTGCACCTTTGTTGCTAATAGTTATCAATTTAGCGATGATCAAGATGCCATAGGCAAAACTGATTACGATGCTATGGATGCCGAAACTGCTAAAACAGTTATCAATATCAAAAATCAAATCCTTCTTTCTGAAATTCCACAAACGCATGATATTTGTATAAAAGATTGGAAGGGTCAAAAACGACAATTAAGATTACACATTAGTCCTAGATATGAATTAAATAAATTAGTCGGCTTACGCACTATTGCTACAGAGCGTACAGAAATTCATGTTGCTGAATCTCACAATACTGTTCTTGAAGAAAAAGTTGATGAAATAGAAACGCTCCTTTCTGCTGCACTCAAAAGAAGTCCTATCACAGTTTTTCTTCAAGACACTAACCTCAAATATACACATTTATTCAATGCGCCCTCTTCTTATGATAACATAGAAGTTATTGGGCATACTGATAGTGAACTTCATTCCGAAGCTTCACTGAAACAACTTCTTCCTGTTAAGGAACAAGTCTTAGAAGATGGGGTTCCAAAAGAATTAGAAGTTACGATAGATGAAGAAAATCGTCTTGGATATTACAAAATCCATTTAGAGCCAAGATACGCGAGTGATGACACAATAAGTGGGCTCATCGGTACGGCTGTAGATATTACAGATTTTAGAAATGAATCACAGTATCAAGAAATTATCTTACGTGAAATTACACACCGTTCGAAAAACATTTTAACGCTATTGTTATCTATCGCTAAACAGACAGCGCGAAGATCTGACTCTCTTGATGATTTTTTGGAAAATTTTCAGCATCGCGTACATGGCATGTCAGCCTCATTTGATATGCTTCGTCAACGTGCTGAAGATGGTGTGCTGTTATGCAAAATGCTAGAAGCACAACTTCACGAAGATGCGGGTGTTCCTGCCGGTAAGTACAATTTGCAAGGCCCAGATGTTACTTTAGGACGAAGAGCTGTCGAGAATCTAGGCCTTGCTATTCATGAACTTGGTATCAACGCTTGTAAATATGGGGCCTGGTCATCTCCCAATGGGTATATTGATATATTTTGGGATATTCAAAACACCAATGAAGGTGAAGAATTGCACTTGTCATGGTTAGAAAGAGAGGGTCCGATTGTTAACCCACCTTCAAAAGAAGGGTTTGGCAGTGCACTTTTGAAATTATCAGTAGGCCACGCTCTAAGAGGGACGATTGAAACAGATTTTAAAAGTGTAGGCGTACAACATAAAATCAGTATACCTTTTAAATTTTTGACTTAGATTATAAATTTAAAACCGACCTGTGTAGTGGACACTGCCGCCGGTGATTGGCTTTTGCACTGACGTGGTGCCAGGAAAGGATAAGGGCAACCCCTTCAGCGAACGCACCGCGAGATAACCAAAACATTCAGCTTCGACCATATCGCCGCGCCACCCTTTGTCTTCGGCGGTAAAAACAGATGTGGACAGCCGGTCTTTTAAGGCCGCCATGATGGCAGGGTTATGCCGCCCCCCACCGCAGATGATCCATTCTTGCGGCATTTCAGGCAGAAGGCTCGATGACCGAGCAATGCATTCTGCGGTAAAGGCGGCCAAGGTGGCGGCCCCATCCTCTACATTTAATTTCTCCACTGGCCCTAATTTAAAGTCATATCGATCAAGGGATTTTGGGGGTTTCCGCCGCACATAAGGGTTAAGCGCCATGAGAGCGACGGCTTCTTCATCAATCTGACCTGAAAGGGCAATCTTACCGCCCTCATCCATCTCTTTGCCGGCATGTTGATAGACCCACTGGTCAATTAATCCATTGCCGGGCCCACAGTCGAAGGCGATCATCCCAGAAAGCCGTGCATCAGCAGGAATATAAGTCACATTGGAAACCCCGCCGATATTCACCACCGCCACCGGCCCCTCTTGCGCGCCCACTAAGGCAGCGTGATAGACCGGTGCCAAGGGGGCCCCCTCCCCACCTTGGGCGATATCAGCGCGCCGGAATTGATCGACAGTATCAATCCCCGTTTCATGGGCCAAGATGGCGCCGGCCCCAATCTGCCAGGTGCGCCCTGGGGCTGAACGATCCATGGGAGGGCGATGCAAGATGGTTTGACCATGAAAGCCAATGACATCAATGGCCGTTTTGGCCATATCGGCTTCACTTAAAAGCTGTTTGACCGCCTTGATATGGGCTGTCGTCACCAGTTCATTCGCGTCGATAATGTCTCTGGCTTCATCCCGTCCCTCAAGGGCGGCTTTGGTGGCCCTGATCACAGACGCCCGGGTCGGGGCATCATAGGGCATGGTGATGGCATGACCCCACTCGACCTTTTCATGGCCATCTGTACGAATCACCGCAGCGTCAATCCCATCAACAGAGGTGCCTGACATCAACCCAATGGCGGTAAGTGTTTTATCACTATTCATGAAGCGGTCCCATTTCCCACTATCTTACAAAAGCTGGACGACAGCGCCTTGCCTGCCTAAGAGCCTCTTTTTCTAGCTCAAAGACGTTTTTTTTAGGTTAGCACGCCCATGCCCTTTCAATCTGATTTTCTCCGCACCCTCGAAGAGCGCGGATTTATTCACCAAAGCACCCATGCAGAGGCCCTAGATCAGGCCGCCTCCAAGGGGCCTATTACAGCCTATATCGGATTCGATGCCACTGCCGATAGTCTTCATGCGGGAAGTTTGGTGCAAATTATGTTGCTGCACTGGCTACAGCAGACAGGGCATCGGCCCATCGTGCTGATGGGCGGGGGGACCACCAAAATTGGCGACCCCTCCGGCAAAGATATGCAACGCAAAATGCTGACGCCTGAAGATATTGAAAACAATATTGTCGGCATCAAACGCGCCTTTGACCCTTTTCTCACCTTTGGCGATGGGCCTACTGACGCGATCATGGCCAATAATGATGAGTGGCTTTCATCTTTATCTTACGTCAATTTTCTCCGGGATTTTGGGGTGCATTTCACCATCAACCGGATGCTGACCTTCGATAGTGTGAAGCTGCGCCTAGATCGGGAGCAGCCTCTCACCTTCCTCGAATTCAACTATATGTTGATGCAGGCCTATGATTTTTATGAGCTGAATGAGCGCTACGACTGTACCCTCCAGATGGGCGGCTCTGACCAGTGGGGGAATATTGTGAACGGGGTGGAGCTTTGCCGCCGGGTCGCCGCTGTGGAGGGGGACAGATCCCGCGATGTCATTGGCCTGACCACGCCTCTGCTCACCACCTCATCGGGCAAAAAAATGGGGAAGACGGAAAGCGGTGCCGTCTTTCTCAACGCTGATCGCCTCAGCCCTTACGACTATTGGCAGTATTGGCGGAATACGGAGGATGCGGATGTGGGGCTGATGCTCCGCCGC
>JBCCMT010000273.1:0-3384 GCA_039026195.1 Pseudomonadota bacterium
GGGCTTAAGGCGGGCGGGGATGATTATCTTGTTAAACCTTATGCCCTGCAACACGGTCGTCCACCTCTCCGAGGGCAGATAAAAACAAAGCTGGTGTTTCATCCCCCCCGTCGCGCAACCCTTCCAGCATGGTCAGGCCATCTATTTCTGGCATCATCCGGTCAATGACATAGGCGTCATAACCACCCGCCGAGGCCATATTTTGCCCAGCCTTACCATCCAGGGCATGGTCCACAGAGTGGCCTGCATCTCGCAAACCCTTTATAACAAAAGTGGCGGCATCCGCATCATCTTCAACCACTAAAATCTTCATGAGCCCTATCCTTTTTCATCATGTAAGAAAGGATTATCCTTCTTTTTTCTCCGCAATGGGCAGGGCCAAAAAGGACCCCCCTGCTCCACCTGGAATTTGTATGCGCACCAAAACAGCCTCTTTCCCACGCTTTTTCGCAGCCTTGACGATCTTTTCAATATCCTCTGGCGCTTTGACGGGCTGATTATCTGCTCGCGTCACAATCATGCCAGAGCGAAATCCTGCATCCTCTGCCTCTGAGCCTTTGTCGACATCACTTACCATAATGCCGCTCTCATTTTCATCTAGGGCTTGGGCCATTTCCGATGCAGGGTCGAGGGAAGAAAATGTGACCCCCAGGAGGGTTTTTTCTTCCTCAGTGCTCGGTGTTTGGGGGCGATTAAAATCAAGTGAGGCTACATCATTGTCACGTTTAGTCAGGGTCACCCTCACATTACGCTCTTTATCGTCGCGGAAAATTTTAGCATTGACCTTACTTCCAGGGTCAAGGTCGCCCACGATGCGCGTCAGTTCAGCAGAGCTACGCACCTTTTTGCCGCCAAATTCTAAAACCACATCACCTTGCTTCAGGCCAGCCTTTTCTGCGGGGGAACCAGGTTGGACATTTTGCACCAATGCCCCCTCAGCATCTTCTAATCCAACGGCAACGGCCAATCGTTCGTCTAAGTCAGAAATAGACACCCCGAGCCACCCTCTGGTCACGGATCCATTTTCAATCAGCTCCCGCACAACACTAGCAGCGATCTCCGCTGGCACCGCAAGGCCAATGCCCACATTGCCGCCCGTGGGGGAAATAATCGCTGTGTTCACACCCACCACATTGCCGCTTAAGTCAAAGGTGGGGCCACCAGAATTCCCCCGATTGATAGAGGCGTCAATTTGGATAAAATCCGCATAGGGCGTACGTGATAATCTATTCTCCCGACCAATGGCAGAGACAATGCCTGAGGTCACAGACCCCCCAAGGCCAAAGGGGTTCCCCACCGCCAGCACATAATCCCCCACGCGAAGGTCAGCGTCCGTTGAAAATTTTACATAGCGCTGTTCGCTTGAAGGGTCGACCTTCAAGACCGCTAAGTCTGTAGACGGATCTGTTCCTATTAGTTCCGCAATAAGCTCTTTACCATTGTCTAAGATAATCGTAATTTCTTTGGCATCATCAATCACGTGATTATTGGTGACAATATGCCCCTTATTATCAATGAAAAAACCAGACCCTTCGCCCATGGCGCGACGGGTGGGCCCTTCCCCCTCCCCGTCTTCAAACCCTCGAAATTCAGGGGGCAGAAATCTTTCAAACCCAGGGGGAAGACTGCGCCGCGCCGCGGGCACTTCTGCTTCTGTTCGTACACTTACCACCGCGGGGCTCACCTCTTCGACCAGGTCCGCAAAAGAGAACTGCGGAATAACACTGACATCAGGGGCTTTGAGTTTCGGTTTGGCTTCCTTAGGGCCAGATGTGTCGCTAGACGTAACAGCCTCTGACCGCATTTCTTGCGCATTGACAAAGCTGCCAAACATTGGGCTTGCAAGGGCGCCAAGAGCCACCCCGCCGATGCCGACCATCAAGACTTTTCGCGTAAAGAATGTTTTTGTCATCTGTTTTCCTAATACTCATTTGGTTATCTTGGCTGTGAGGATACACGCCATTTAAATAAAGGCATTCTTTTTTGAAAAAGAATGCATATGACGATGGATGCCCACTTAAACTTGTGTAATTGGTTTTGCCCTTGCCCAAGAAAGTTTTCTTAAAATAAGTGAAAGTGGTTATATTTCAAAATCTTACTTTGTTTCTTCATATAAGGTGGCCCGCACATCTTCATCATTATGTGACCAATTTTTCATGAAGTCTTCAAGCTTGTCATCCCCTCCCTCGGGAAGGAGTATTTTGGTTTTCGCGTAAAGGTCACCATTTTTTTTCGTTTTCGGGTTTTTCATGCCCCTCTCCCGCAATCGGAAAGACACCCCCGAACTGGTGTTGGGGGGCACTTTGATGACAACCCTTCCGCTTAGGGTGGGAATTTCGACCTTTGCGCCCAAAATGGCTTCTTTTAAGGTGATCGGCACATCGATGATCAGGTCATCCCCCTCTAAGGCAAATAAAGGGTGGGGGTTAACGGTGGTTTCCACCAGTACATCCCCCGCCGGGCCACCGGATAGCCCTGGCTCCCCTTTCCCTTTTAATCGCAAGGTTTGGCCATCGCGCAAGCCTTCAGGGATGCCCACATCAACGGTGCGCCCATTGGCCAAGGCCACGCGTTTGGTGGCCCCCCGGGCCGCGTCCATAAAATCCACATTTAACCTATAGCGGATGTCCCGCCCCCGCTGGGGTCTGGGCTTAGCGCGCGCCCCGCCGGGGCCCGCACGGTTCCCGAAAAAGTCCCCAAAAATATCGCTAATATCTTCAAACCCAGTGCCGTGACTGCCCCCGGCACTGGTCCGTTGTTGCCATTCTCGCCCGCCAGCGCCCGCCCCGTAAGGGCCGCCGCCATAAGGGTTACGGCCCATGGTCATTTGCTCATTCCCGTCGGCGTCAATTTCCCCACGATCATATTTTGCGCGTTTTTCCGGGTCACCGATGATATCAAAAGCCGCTGAAATGGCCTTAAACCTGTCCTCTGCCTTAGCATCCCCAGGGTTACGGTCGGGGTGGAACTGTTTGGCCAGCTTACGATAAGCTTTGCGGATATCTTCCGCAGAGGCTTGTTTGCTTACGCCAAGCAAGAGGTAGGGGTCTTTTGCCAAAGGGTCACCTTTCGATCTTCACCTTACCGCTATATCGGTAAAGAGACCCCTTTATTTCAACCTTATGGCAAAAATCTATTTAAATCTGAAGCCTGGCCGCCCGTCCGGGGCCAAAAAGGCTGGATATTTGCTCAACGGTGATCGAGGCGACATTGGCCGCCGCAAGGCTTGCCGCAGGGCTTGTGACCGTTTGTTGCTCCAATTGGGCGCCTTGGTCGTCAAAGCTCGTCACCCGATAACTTTCTGTGGTTTCGCCTAAGGGGATCTCTTCAACGGCCCAATTGTCCCCCCCAATGCGGCTGCGGCGAATCCAAGCCACGTCTAAA
>JBCCMT010000274.1:0-3382 GCA_039026195.1 Pseudomonadota bacterium
CCAATCACACAGACCAAGGGGGCCGATATGCCTTTGACCAGCAGCCCGCCGTGGCCCATTGGAATCTACAAGCCTTAGCGGTGGCGCTGACCTCCTTTATTGCGACGGAAGATTTAAGTGCGGCGCTGAATACTTATCCGGCACGGTTTGAAAAAAGCGTTTTCGCCCATCTGACACGTAAGCTAGGTCTTTTTCGTGAGATGGAGGGGGATCAATCCCTTGTCATTGATCTTCTTTCAGCCATGAAAAAGGGGGAGGCGGACTATAGTTTAGTCTTTCGGCGATTAAGTGGAATATCTTCGCCGAAAAAACAAGCCCTCTGGTTGGATCTGTTTAACAGGGCCGGGCGAGAGCTTGCACAAGCTTGGCTCACATCTTACCAGGCGCGATTGGAAAAAGAGAAAGACCCTAAACGGCCTGCAAAAATGGATGCGGTTAACCCGAAATATGTCTTGCGCAACTGGGTGGCCGAAAAGGCAATTCGCGCGTTGGAAGATGAGGGAGATGTAAGTGTGTTGAACGAGGTTTTTTCCCTCATCACGGACCCCTATCAGGAGGAGGGGAATAAGGCTTATGCTGCACCGCCCCCGCCCACTATGGCGAATATTGCCCTTTCTTGTTCGTCTTAAAGTGGGTTAGGTTTACGGACGATATATGGTGTCTGTCTGCTTAACCAATAAGATATAAAGGCACATTTAACTTGATGAGGTCGATCTGCATATGGCGTCAATGAAAGTAGAAGATTTACCCGCTTTACTCGGCACTGAGATTGGGGTTTCTGAATGGCATCATATCGATCAGCAGCGGATTGATCAGTTTGCTGTTTGTACGGAGGATCACCAATTTATTCATGTGGATCCAGAGGCGGCTGCGAAAACGCCCTTTGGCGGCACCATTGCCCATGGGTTTCTCACCCTGTCACTTATTCCCATCATGGCGAAGGAAATCAATGTCCCCTTAGAGGGGGCGGTTATAGCCATGAATTATGGTCTTGATAAGGTGCGTTTTTTGCAACCTGTTCCTGTGGGGAGTGATATTCGGGGGACATTTGTGCTAGCCAGCGCAGAAGAGAAGCGGCCTGGGCAATGGCTGACCACCTATGAGGTCACAGCCGAGGTTAAGGGCCAAGACAAACCTGCCTTTATCGCCAAAACCCTCGTGCTTCATTATCTCGGTTAGAGCGTCGCGCCAAAAGCCTGCCCTGGACCCGGATCCGGGGTGAGAATCGGTTTTGGTCTTTCGCGACGCGACAACTAAAAAATCTAGAGCAAACTGCTGATGCAAACTTAAGGCAGTTTGCTCTAGAACTTTACCGCTCGGAGAAGGCCTGGTCTAAGGATCGAACCACCGGTTTGAGCATATAGGCCATGAGAGACCTTGTGTGGGTGGTGATACGTACACTCACTTCCATTCCAGGGCTGAGCTTTGAGACCAAATTCAGCTGATCCTCGTCCGTTTGATCAACTGAGATGTTGACTTTATAATAGGGCTCCCCCGTCCGCTCATCCACAAATGTGTCGGGAGATATGCGAGAGATCGTTCCGATAAGGGTGCCATATCTTTTAGGATCAAAGGTGGTCACTGTAATCTCTGCGTCTTGGCCAAGCTTGATATGCCCAATGTCTTTTGGGGATACCCGTACATCGGCCACCATTTCTGTCCCTGTTGGGACGATTTGTAAGATAACTTCCCCAGGTCGGACCACATCCCCTTGTCCCTCGACCACAATATTGTTCACAATGCCGCCCACAGGTGCACGGATGGTCAAGCGGTCATCGCGGTCCTCAGAAATCACATAGCGTTGTTCAAGTTCTAGTAATTCTGCCACTGCTTGCGCCCGCTGTTCAGAGGCGGTGGTACGATAAGTGGCTTGGGCGCGTTCTTTCTCCGCCACAGTGCCGTTATAGGCCGTGCGCGCTTGTTGGACCCGGGTTTCACTACTGGCCAAATTGGAGCGGGCGGTGGCAAGGGCGGATTTCGCCTCTAAAAAGGCTTGTCGTGAAGTAAAACCGCCCTCAATGAGATCATTCTGTATAGAAAGCTGTTCTTGGGCAAGGCCCACAAGCTCTTTACTTTCTTTCAACGCAGCGATCGCCCCTTGCAACTCAGCTTTAGCGGAGGCTTCCCGCTCCATATAGGATTGCATATCCAGAAAATGCTGTTCTTCAGCAGCTTCAAACAAGGTGCGCTGTTCACTGACTAGGCTCGGCCATTGGGCACTAAAGGCATCAAAATTAGGGGCGCGTCCATTGGCTTGGGCGGAGAGGCGTTCTGTACGAATACGTAAATCCGCTTGCCGTGCCGCAATTTGACTAAAGCCGCCATCTGCACTTTCTGGGCGAAGGCTCATCAATGTGTCCCCTTTACGGATTTGTGTCCCAAGTTTGACATTGATATTATCCACAATACCGCCTTCTAAATGCGCAACTTTCCGGATAGCCGAGGACGGAGAAATTTCGCCAGGGGCGCTTGAAATTTCGCGAACTTGCGCAATGCTAGACCATAGGACAAGGCCAATCAGCAAAATGCTAATCACATATAGGGCATTTTTGAAAATAGCGGGCGGGGCGCCTTCTTCTAATTCAATGGGAAGGGCAAGGCCTTGCCGTCCGCCAACGGCGGTTGGAGAAGAAGGGGGGTGAGAAGACGTTTGTTCTATATCTGTCATTTCATACTTACCTTTATTCTCAACTCACGCTGCCAGCAGGGCGGGGATGATATCATCCGGACGGCCCGCGGCGCGAACAGCCCCTTGGTCTAACCAAACGACTTGATCCGCAAGCCGCATATGGCTTGGCCGGTGGGTGACCATCAAAATTGTGCTCTTTTGGCGCCGTTCAGCAATGATTTCCAACAGGGCTTGCTCGCCGTCATCATCTAGATTGTCAGACGGGTTATCTAAAAGATAGACCGACGAATGGCGGATAAATGTTCGGCATAGGGAAAGACGCTTTTTCAAGGCATCAGGCCATGTGGCTAGGGCGGCGGCTGTTACCTTGGTATCAAGTCCCTGATCAAGAACAGTGCTGTAATATCGGTTGAGGCCAAAGCGTTTGGCCATATTGTGAATGTCTTCATCACTGGCATCGGGGGCGGCCAGCCTGATATTCTGCGCAAGGGTCCCAAAGAAGAAATCAGAATCCTCTGGCGTGACGGACACAGATTGGCGCCATTCCCCCGCTTCAATTTGACGAACATCTAGGCCATCCACAAACATAGACCCGGCTTGCTGGTCGTAAAGACCAAGCAGCATTTTCAAAGTGGTTGTTTTGCCCGCCCCGCTTTGCCCGGTAATGCACACGAGCTGCCCTGGGGCTGCGGTGAAAGAGACACCCCGCAAGGCAGGCTCCCTTTGGGTGGGGTATCTAAAGCTTAAGCGATC
>JBCCMT010000275.1:0-3312 GCA_039026195.1 Pseudomonadota bacterium
AAAAGACAAATCTCGCAAACCAACACCCTGAAATTGTTCTGCAACTTCAGCATTTAATAACATCATTCTACGAAGATATTCCAGAAAACATTGCTTACCCTCACAAAGAAATAAGCAAGCTTCAAATGACGGATGACCTCTCTAACGCGGTTGCGCCCAAGCACATATCAAATGCATATCGCATTCAAGCTATTCTATTGAAGTCTGGGCTTTATGTTATGATCATTTTGATCATATTCGTCGGTGGTATTAGTTTTATATTTTACAAAAGGCGTTCTTTGAAAAAATAAAGCCTTTTGCTTATGCAGAAAATAGATCGTGTACTGTATTTAAAATTCTCTAATCAAGCTCGACAATTTTGCCTGCTTCTATCGCAGCATCAACGGCTAACTTTGCAGAGGATAAATCTTGCAACGCAATACCGGTACTGTCGAATAATGTGATTGTGTCTTCATCTGTTCGGCCGGCATGGGACGCATTGATCACCGCGCCAATGGTGGTGATATCACTCTCTTGAATAAGACCTTCTTTATACGCGTGCTGACACTCCCCTAAGGTAATGGCTTGTTCAGCAACATCGCCGAACAGATCAGCACGCCCTACAAGTTTAGCTTCTACCTCTTGTTTCCCAATGGTGTCCGCCCCCATACATGCCAAATGGGTACCCGGCTTGATCCATGCATCCTGTAAGATAGGCTCTCGAGAAGGTGTAACGGTGATGATAACATCACTGGCATTCGCCAACTCTTCAGGGCTGGCGGAGGTGGCCTCTAGGCCCATTTCGTTCATTTTATGGGCCAAAGCGTCGGCATTATCCGTATTTGGATCGTAAATCACCACATGGGTAAAATCACGCTCTGCCAGTGCCGCTTTGAGTTGAAACTCTCCCTGCCCCCCAGCGCCAACAATGCCCAAAACAGTCGAGTTGGGCCGAGCCAAGTGCCGAATAGATATGGCGCTTGCCGCCGCAGTGCGTAGGGCGGTCAGATAGGTGGCCCGAACAAGAGCTGTGGGCGCGCCGCTATTTTCATCGAAAATGACCACGGTCGATTGATGGTTTGGCACCCCTTTCGCCGCATTTCCTGGCCATAGGCCGCCTGCCTTCACACCTAAAATGGGGCTTTTCCGATCAAAACCAGATTTAAACCCAAAAATGGCGTCGGCGTAATTTAGCGTTTCACGAACAATGGGAAAGCATGTTGCCTCCGCCGCCGCTAAGGCTTCAAAAGCATCGGAGACAACCTCTGTGACCCCCTCTTGGCTCACCAACTCTTTCACCATCTCTTCAGACACATAATACATGGGCATGTTCCTTTTCGAGGTGTCATGCCCAAAAATAGAATATAATTCAATATAAAGGTATCTATCTTTACATCAAAATTTTAGCGGGAGATTATGGATCTATCTCTTGTCCGATAATGGCGAGGTCATATCCCTCTGTCACAAAACCGCCACTATGGCGGGCATAGACCCACCCCTCTGAAGTGGCAGCAACATAAATCGGGGCGGCCATAGGGTCCACCATGCTTAAAATATTCCCAATCTCTTGGCCTTTTTGAACATATTGGCCCGTTTCCACAGAGGGGGTAAAAAATCCTTCCTTCGGGGCCACGGGATGAGCGCGATGATCGGGAGAAGAGAGGAATTTTGGTGCATCCCAATCTTTCCAGCGTGTAAATTCGATCACTGGACGATCCCACATATTGTAGTGACACAGAATGTTGTTCACCCCTCTCCACGCGATGGCTAAAGTTTCCACCGTTAGACAGGCTGTGCCCCCCAGCTCCGCCGTAAAGAAAACCTTTCCGCTTTGCTCGACTTGCGCATCAAACATGGTATCGGCTTGTTCTTCATCTAACAGCAAAGACACAGGCGCGCTGAAGGCTTTCATCGCGGCGATGGTTTTTGATTTAATCTCTTCATCCTGAATAAAATGACCTAAAGTACTGGGGCTATAAAAGGAATCTTCCCCCCCAGCGTGAAGGTCAAACACAGCCTCCACCTCTGGCAGGAGCTTTGTGGAGACAAAATGCGCAATGGCTTCGGTAAGATCGCCATTTTCATCTCCAGGAAAGCTTCTGTTCAAGTCACGGTTATCCAAAGGGGACCGTCGGCTACGGTTACGAACAGCGGTTGGGTTGACTTGCGGGACAATAATGAGGTTGCCTGCCAACTCATGGGGGTCAATTTCCCGCGCTAATCGCGCAAGGGTGGCGGGACCTTCATATTCATCCCCATGGATGGCGCCGGTAAACATAATATTGGGGCCTTGGCCTGCCCGCCCTTCGACCCGCACCACCGGAATATCTGAAAACACATATTGACCGCGATTATCCAAGCCAAAGACCGTATGGGTGTGGACGGACTTGCCATCCCCTATTTCAGTGATAATGGGTGAGCGTCTCATGAGCGTCCTTTTTTTACGTCTAAAAACAAAGCGCTCTGCTCTATAACGAACAGAACGCTAACCTATTCTATGATTTGATATCTTAGATTAGCATATTTGGCCTAGTCCGACAATTCCTAACTGACCCCACAAGCGCCTCGTTCCTTTTTCGCTTTAAAAAAGCCCCTTTTCGGCGTCTCCCAACTTCGCTAGGGGGTCGTGAAGGAAAAAGCTTATACTATGATATCACCCCTCCCTCGCGGGCCCCATATTCAGCTCACGCGCCCTTTGGTCCTTGTGGGTCTGATGGGTGTGGGCAAAACCACGGTGGGCCGCCGTTTGGCAAAACAGCTCAAAGTGCCTTTTTTTGATGCGGATGAAGAAATTGAAAAAGCTTCTGACATGAAGGTAGCCGATTTTTTCGAAACCTATGGGGAGGCTGAATTTCGTGTTGGGGAACGCAAAGTTATTGAGCGTTTGCTTAACCAGGGGCCCCATGTCATGGCCACCGGCGGGGGCGCTTTCATGAATGACGCCACCCGTGCCCTGGTGCATGAAAAAGCAACTTCCCTTTGGTTGAAGGCGGACCTTGAAACCTTAGTGGAGCGGACAAGCCAACGAAATACACGGCCTCTCTTAAACCAAGGGGACCCCAAAGAAATTTTAGGAAAATTGCTCGTTGAGCGAAGCCCCATCTATGCCCAAGCGGACCTGACCGTGGAAAGCAAAGACGATTCTCACACAAAAACGGTGGAAGATATTCTAAACGCACTCCAAAAATACGAACAGAACGGACATCAACTATGACCATGGCGACAGTGGACGTGGCGCTAGGGGACCGCAGCTATCCTATTCACATCGGGGCAAATGCCCTCAACATGTGTAAAGATGCCATACAAACTATTTTAGGCAAAGGCCAAGGTGCC
>JBCCMT010000276.1:0-3304 GCA_039026195.1 Pseudomonadota bacterium
ATAGCGGTCCCCGACCTTGGTGCGGATCAGCTCTAAATCCATGGTTTTTAGATAATGCTCTAGGCCCATATTGGACATGACGGTGGACACAAGCCCACCCCCCTGCAAACGATCTCTACGCTGAAGAGCAGCGGAGATAGTGGCCAATATTTGGTCACCATCGACAATATGGCCCTTTTCATCGCAAATGATGACCCGGTCCGCATCGCCATCCAGCGCAATGCCGATATCCGCCCGATATTCAAGCACACTGTCTTGCAGTTTACGCGGCGCGGTGGAGCCCACATCGCGATTGATATTAAACCCATCTGGAGACACGCCAATGGCTTTCACATCGGCACCCAATTCATAAAACACCGTGGGCGCCACTTTATAGGCTGCCCCGTGAGCGCAATCGAGCACCACACGGATGCCATCAAGGGTGAGGCGACGGGGCAAAGACGCCTTCACAAATTCTATATAGCGGGCGCCCGCGTCGTCATACCGTTTCGCTCGGCCCAATGCACCTGCTTCAGCTAAGCCTTCATTCGGGCCATCTTCCATGAGCTGTTCGATTTTTAGCTCTGTCTCATCGGAGAGTTTATAGCCGTCGGGGCCGAAAAATTTGATCCCATTATCCGCAAACCCATTGTGGGAGGCGGAAATCATGACGCCGAGATCCGCCCGCATGGACCGGGTCAACATTGCCATGGCCGGGGTCGGCAACGGGCCAAGCAAAAGCACATCCATGCCCGCCCCAATGAACCCTGCCGTCAGCGCAGGCTCTAACATATACCCCGAAAGCCGTGTATCCTTGCCAATCACCACCCGGTGGCGATGGGTGCCCCGGCGAAACACACGGCCCGCCGCCATGCCCAACCGCAATACCCCATCGGGGGTGAGGGGCCCCGCATTGGCAAGCCCCCGCACGCCATCGGTTCCAAAGATTTTCCGTTCAAAGGATTGGTCATCACCCCGCATGAATGTCTCACTTTTTTTGCTCGCGCTTCGGCGCTTTTATAGAAGCTTGATCCCTTAAAAGGAATAAACAAATCTTATTCAGCGGCTTTTATCGCCTGAAATAGGGCTAAAGCTTGGCGGGTTTGGGCCACATCATGCACCCGAAACCAGGTCGCACCCCCGTCAAAGGCGGTGATCACCGCGGTGAGAGAGCCACCAAGGCGGTGGTCTGCCCCCTCTTCCCGGTCCACTTTCGCAATAAAGCTTTTCCGGGATGCCCCAAGCATGAGCGGGACCCCAAGGGCCGTAAACCGCTTCATTTTTGATAACAACTTGAGGTTATGGGGCACGGTTTTCCCAAACCCAATGCCAGGGTCCGCGATAAGCTTTTCCATCGAAATGCCCATGGCTACGCAAGCGTCGATCCGCGCTTTTAGGAAAGCATATACCTCTTCGACCACATCCCTATATTGGGGGTTCTGTTGCATGGTTTTGGGGTCCCCTTGCGAATGCATCAGCACGACATCAAGGCCTAAGTCAGCGGCAACGGCCAAGCTTTGGGGCGAGAAAGTAAGCGCCGAGACATCATTCCAAATATCCACGCCGGCCCTTGCCGCCGCGCGCGCCACCTCTGGTTTTCGGGTATCAATGGAGAGGCGCGTGGGCGTGCCCTTTAACCTTTCAGCCAGGGCTGCGATGACGGGGGCAGTTCTGTCAATTTCTTGGGCAACCGACACCTCTTCAGCGCCCGGACGGGTGGACTCCCCCCCAATGTCGAGGATATGGGCCCCCTCCTCTACCAGCGCCATGCCATGGGCAACGGCCCGGTCCACACTATCAAACTGTCCGCCATCGGAGAAACTGTCGGGCGTGACATTGACAATTCCCATCAAGATAGGATCTGAGGCCATGGACTAATCCTGTTGCCGTAACGCCGCCCAGGATTTTGCGAACCAGGCGATGGAGGTCAATTGGCTTGCGACGATGAGAAACCCAAAGAATAAAAAAATGAGGAGAGCTGACAGGAACCCAATGCTCTGGCCCACCGGCGTGGCAGTGCCTGTCTGGGTCAAGGCTATTTGAAATGAAAAAGAGAGGACAAATATCACCAATGTGGCAGCAATAAAGACAAAGAAAAAGAGGACCATCAGCAAGAGGAATGAGCCAAATAACCGAAAGACATTTCCGCCGGTTGCCCCCACAGCTTCGATAAAATTCATCCTATTTTCTAAGGCGGCAGCAGGAACCACCAAGATCAATCGCAAATACACCCAGGTAGTGGTACAGAATATAACTATTGAAATAAGGGCAGGTAGCCAGCTTAATGTAATATCCCCGCTATTCCCTATACTGACAGCCATAATTGTACTAAAGAGAGTCAATGCTGTCATCACGAAAAGGATGGTAAACATATAGATGAAAAGCGTGGCTATGACGCGCCATTCGCGCCCTCCCCATCGCCAATAGATGACCCCCTTAGGGGCGGGCCGGTCCCCGCTCGCAATTTGGGACAGTACCACAGCCACAGGCGTGAAAACAAAAAAGGACGCGAAAACCAATAAGCTCGCTAAGGTAGATCGAGCGATTATACCCCCCTCCCGCATGTCAATTGAGCTTAAAGAAAAAACCTCTGGCCCTAATTGATCCGGCGGGGTCTGGCTAAGGTCAATCCAATTTTGCCACGTCTCTGCAGAGATGGCCGACGCCATCACTGCACCCGCCACTCCCCACAGGCCAATAAAGAGCAACACAGAAAACCAGCCCAAGCGAAGAGCGGTCCCCACATTTTTGAGGCCGAAAATCAAGCTTTCGAGAGCTGTTTCTGCTATAGGAAGCTTTCGCACCGTCATGTCGCCCCTCCTCTTTTGGTTCTGGATTGAAACCCTTGAAAATATGATTGTCCTGCAGGAAAAGAGTAGATCGTCTTTCCCCGTGAGGGAACCTTTTTTTAAGGAAATGGCGACTTTAACCGCGGCAAGGGAAAGACAAGCGCTCCCAACAACTTGAACACGAAATACTGGCTTTTCAGCGCAACATTAAGCTTATATCATTTTTATTGTTTTATTAGAGCGCATCGCGGATAAGTGTGTGCGGTTATCCGCAAAGTAAGGCGGATAAGAAAATGGGAAGGGACCTATTTTCCCGCCGAACGCGCGGCAAAACAAGAACCTAGAACGTTCAGAAATGTATTGGACATCATGTTTTATCGTTAAACGCGCTCATATAGAAACGAATTGGCCGGCCAGGGATCACAATAACGCTATGACAATACTTATACATGTGGGACTTCACAAATGTGGGAGCACTTGGCTACAAGATCATATCTTTTCAAACCCAGACTATGGATTTTCGGCTCCCTACGGAG
>JBCCMT010000277.1:0-3291 GCA_039026195.1 Pseudomonadota bacterium
CATGTTTCAAGTGAAACATGAATAATGCCCCCTGAGTGATATTTATAAATGCCTATTTTACGTAAACGTATAAGGATCAACATCCACCGTACACCGTACAGATGACGGAATTTTCACCCCGGACAGCCAGGTGCTGATCACCTGTTGGATGGAGACCCGCCGTTCCGTTTTCACCAAGAACCGTAACCGGTATGTGCCGCGCAGGCGGTAAAGGGGCGCAGGCGCAGGGCCCCAAATCTCCACCCCCTCCCCATGGGGCACATGGGCGGCGAGCAGGCGGGCGGTTTCTTGCAGCTTTTGTTCGTTCTCGCCTGACAAAATCACCGCCCCTAGACGGCCATAGGGCGGGAAGCCGAGGAGGGAACGTCCCTCCATTTCTGCCTCAGCAAACCCATCCCTATCCTGATGGGCGAGGGCCTGGATTACCGCGCTATCGGGTTGATAGCTTTGCAGCATCACCTGGCCGGGTTTCTCCGCTCGCCCGGCGCGGCCCGCCACTTGGGAGAGGGTTTGGAAGGTCCGCTCCGCCGCGCGAAGGTCGCCGCCCGCCAGCCCCAAATCTGCGTCCACGGCCACCACTAAGGTGAGGCCCGGGAAGTTATGCCCCTTTGCGGCGGCTTGGGTCGCCACCAAGATATCAATCTCCCCCTTGGTCATCCGTTCCAGGAGGGACTTAGCACTGCCCGCCGAAAGGACCGTGTCGGAGGAGAAAACCTCGACGCTCGCATCGGGCCATTTGGTCATGGCCTCTTCTGCCACCCGCTCGACGCCGGGGCCGCAGGGGACAAGGCTATCCTCCGCCCCGCAATGGGGGCAGTTTTTGGGTTTAGGAATGGAATAGCCCGTATGATGACAAATCAAGCGTCCTGAATATTTATGCTCCACCAGCCAGGTATCACTATTCGGTGCGGTCATCCGTTCCCCACATTTCCGGCAGAGGGTGACGGGCGCATAGCCGCGCCGGTTCAGATAAAGGAGTACCTGCTCCCCCCGGGCGAGGGTGTCATTGATGGCCTCCACCACTGGTGGGGCAAGCCACTCCCCCTTTTCGGGCGGCGTGTCGCGCAAATCCACAAGGGTGGTCTCGGGCAGTTGCGCGGCGCCAAAGCGGGTGGGCAGGCTGACATAGCCATACCGCCCCTCCTCCACATTGGCGAAGGTCTCAAGCCCCGGGGTGGCGGAGACTAAGATAACGGGAAAGCCTGCCAGTGCCCCCCGGGCCACGGCCATGTCGCGCGCTTGGTAGAGCACACCATCCTGCTGCTTATAGGCGGTTTCATGTTCTTCATCCACAACGATCAATTTTAAATTTGTGTAGGGAAGAAAAAGAGCGGAGCGAGCACCCACCACCAGGCGCGCGGACCCATCCGCCACCCGGCGCCATACACGACGGCGACCTTTCGCGGAAATGTCCGAGTGCCAATGGGCGGCGGGCGCGCCGAAGCGTTCCTCAATGCGCTTTAAGAAGGGGAGGGTGAGGGCGATTTCCGGCAACAGGACGCACACCTGCGCCGTGGGGTTCGCAGCTAAGGCGGCAGCAATGGCCTCCAGATAGACCTCCGTCTTGCCAGAGCCGGTGACGCCATCAAGTAGAGTAGTGGAATAGCCGCCTTGTCTGATTTGGGCGGATAATTCGTCTACGGCGTCTTGTTGGTCGGGGGAGAGGGGGCGCCCCGGGCGCCCTGGGTCTGGCGCGGCAAAGGGGGGATCGGGGTCAATTTCCGCTGGCGCCAGCGCTCCTGCCTTGGCGAGGCCCCGTACCACAGCGTCACTCACCCCGGCGGCTTTCGCGAGAACGCTTGCAGTGAGGGGGGTGTCAGTGGCGGTTGCCATCACCGCTTGGCGAGGGGTGGTCATTTTCACCCCTTCGGGCACTGTGCCTTTCGTAAAGCCGGTGAGAGGTTTGACGGGCGCCAGCGCCTGGCCCGAGCGCATCACCAAGCGCAAGACGGCACCCCGGGGGCTGATGGTATATTGCGCCACCCAGTCGACAAAGGCGATGACATCTTCGTGCAGAGGCGGCGTGTCGATCACCCCCAGCACAGATTTCAGTTTCTTGTCGGGCACTGAAGCGTCAGGCGTGCCGGACCACACCACGCCGATCACTTCCCGAGGGCCCAGGGGCACTTTCACAAAACTGCCCGGCGGCGGCGCGGTCTCTCCTTCCACCCCATAGTCATACCCGTCCCCCATGGGCAGGGGGAGAAGGACCTTCACCCGCAGCTTGGGCGCGGGGGCGTCTTCAGGGAAAAGCGCGGGCGAAGCCGTCATGGGCGGACCTTTAAAGTGGACCTCATTCTTACGGCGGCCGGCCTTAAGACGCCAGGGAATAAAATCTTGCTATTGCCCATTTTGCCGCCCGCGCATAATGCGGGGGATCATGTCCCAGATGATTGCTTTAATTGATTATGGCTCCGGCAATTTGCACTCCGCCGAAAAGGCGTTGCTGCGAAGTGCGACAGACCGTGGTCTCGACATTCAGGTCGAGGTAACCTCGGACCCCGAGGCGGTGCGGCAAGCCGATCGGCTTGTCCTGCCAGGGGTCGGAGCCTTTGGCACCTGTATGGCAGCGCTTAAGGCACGCCTAGGGCTGGTGGGAGCGCTCGAAGACGCTGTTTTGGAGGCAAAACGACCATTCTTAGGCATATGCGTTGGGATGCAATTGCTCGCGACCAAGGGGCTTGAGCATGGGGAGACAGCGGGTTTTGGGTGGATCGACGGCACCGTGGGGCCTTTAGAAGCAGGTGAGCTCAAAGTGCCTCATATGGGCTGGAACCATGTGCAGGGGGCGGGACATCTACTGCTCCCGCCCGATGGGGATGCTTATTTCGTCCACTCCTATGCCTTTGAGGTGAGTGACCCTAGCGTCATGGCGGCCACGGCCACCTATGGCCAGCCCTTTCCCGCCATGGTGATCAAGGACAATATCGCTGGAACACAATTTCACCCTGAGAAAAGCCAGGCCTATGGCCTTGATCTTTTAGGGCGGTTTTTAACATGGGAGCCCTCATGACCTTTACCCTTTGGCCCGCAATTGATTTGAAAGGCGGCAAATGCGTCCGCCTTCTCCACGGGGATATGGACCAGGCCACCACCTATGGAGACAATCCCGCGGCGCAGGCCTGGCAGTTTCGCGATGTGGGCTTTGGCCATTTGCATGTAGTGGATCTTGATGGCGCCTTTGCGGGGAAACCGGAAAATGCGGAGGCGGTGGAGCAGATCCTCTATGAAACCGATGCGAAGGTGGAGCTGGGTGGCGGTATCCGCGATTTGGACACGGTGGAGCGGTGG
>JBCCMT010000278.1:0-3287 GCA_039026195.1 Pseudomonadota bacterium
AAGGCTTCAATCAGCTTCAAGCGCTTGGCCAATTTCTTTGGCTTCAGCTCTGTGGTGGCTTCTTTAATTTCCACCCGCAACTGCTCAGCAATCATTTCCAAGTCCATATTGGCGAGGATATCGCGAATGGCCTCCGCCCCGATGCCGGCGGTGAAGCTGTCTTCGCCGTACTGCTCTTGGGCTTCCATATATTCTTCTTCGGTAAGAAGCTGATGTTGATCAAGCGGGGTGAGCCCAGGCTCGATCACAATGAAGCTTTCGAAGTAAAGCACTCGCTCCACATCCTTCAGCGTCATGTCGAGGAAGGTGGCAATCCGGCTCGGCAGAGACTTCAAGAACCAGATATGGGCCACGGGGGAGGCTAACTCGATATGGCCCATCCGCTCCCGCCGCACCTTCGACAGGGTCACTTCCACGCCGCATTTCTCGCACACGACGCCTTTATATTTCATGCGCTTATATTTTCCGCAAAGACACTCATAGTCCTTTACAGGGCCAAAAATACGCGCGCAGAAAAGACCATCCCGCTCCGGCTTAAAAGTCCGGTAGTTGATGGTCTCCGGCTTTTTAATCTCCCCAAAGGACCAGGAGAGGATTTTCTCAGGGCTCGCTAGAGAAATCCGGATCTGGTTGAACGTCTGAGGCGGCGTTAGAGGATTAAAGACGTTGGCAATTTCTTGAGACATAAAAGTGTCCTTTTCGGTCGGGCGTGAGGAAAAAATCCCTCACAGGTGAATAATTATTCCGCAGCGTGGGTGCCGCCGCTTAAAGATGTTTCTTGCAAATGGGGGTCGTCCCATCCCCCCCCTCGATATTTGGCACGGTTGGTTTGACGAAGGGCCAGTACCAGCTCATCCATTTCTTGATCCGTGATCGGCGGTGAATAAGGGTCTGCAATAGCGCTCACCATAATTTCCGCCTGCGTTTGAACATTTTGCGGATCGCCACCCGCTTTGATGATGTCTGCATTTCGCTTCTCCAGCCGATCAAGGCCAAACTCTTGTAACTGCTTTGGCGTTGAAGGTAAGGCATCGGGGTCCGACAAAGCGCCTTGATGAATTTCTCGATATGCGGCCAAGATCTTTGGATCTGTTTCAACCTTAATCAAACGCCCCTTCTCTGGCCTATATTGTTGCACAAGCTCATTCATGATATCACCGCCGATCCCAATCAGCCCAATAGAAACGTTTTTCATTTGGCTCAGCATCACGCACAGAAATCAACCTAATGGTGTCTTCATCTCGCTCAGCGAAAACCACAAATAAAATTCCTTCTTTCGTTCTTCCAATCACCTGATATCGGTGTTCGGCATAATCAAACCGATCATCGTGACGAAGAAGATGTTTGGGATCATCAAAAACATGCTGGCCAAGCGCCAAAGATTTTCCATGTTTTGCTTGATTGATCTTGTCCTTAACAGGATCCCAAACATACTTCATCTACCGGTTTTGCAGCTCAACATTCAGGCCGAGGGAGCGCATCTCCTTGACCAACACGTTAAAGCTTTCAGGAATGCCGGCTTCGAAACTGTCATCTCCTCGGACGATGGCTTCATAAACCTTGGTCCGACCCGCAACATCGTCGGATTTGACCGTGAGCATTTCCTGCAAAGTGTAAGCGGCGCCATAGGCCTCCAGCGCCCAGACCTCCATCTCCCCAAAGCGCTGACCACCAAATTGGGCCTTCCCGCCAAGGGGTTGCTGGGTGACGAGAGAGTATGGCCCGATAGACCGCGCGTGGATTTTATCATCCACCAAGTGGTGCAGCTTGAGGAGGTATTTATATCCCACGGTCACCGGACGGGCGAATTTCTCCCCTGTCCGGCCATCATGCAAGGTCACCTGACCAGTTTCACTGAGGCCTGCCTTTTCAAGCATTTCGACGATTTCTGCTTCACGGGCCCCGTCAAACACTGGCGTGGCGATGGGCACACCCTTTACGAGATTACCGCCGAGCTCTTTCAACTCATACTCATCGTCCGGTAGCTCTTGATGCTCCCCGTAAGCGGCTTTGAGCTTTTGAAGATAGTCTTCCTTCTTGCCGTCGTCGCGCTTCCATTCTTCAAGGGCATTGCCAATATCTCGGCCTAAGCCGCGACACGCAAAGCCTAAATGGGTTTCCAGGATCTGTCCCACATTCATCCGTGAAGGCACCCCAAGCGGGTTCAGGACGATGTCCACAGGGGTCCCGTCCTCCAGGAAGGGCATATCTTCCATCGGCGCGATTTTGGAGATCACCCCTTTATTGCCGTGACGACCAGCCATTTTGTCCCCGGGCTGAAGCTTCCGCTTCACGGCCACAAAGACCTTGACCATTTTCATCACCCCTGGCGGTAACTCATCGCCCCGCTGGAGTTTTTCGACCTTGTCTTCAAACCGGGCCTCAAGTCGGGACCGGCTTTCATCATATTGCTGCTTCAGGCCTTCGATCTCGCCCATGGCGGCTTCATTGGCAAGGCCAATTTTCCACCATAGGGTCCGACCTGCCTCTTGCAACGCCTCTTTTGTAACTTCCCCTTTCGGGAAGCCTTTGGGCCCAGAGGTGGCTTCTGCGCCGACGAGCATATCTTCTAAGCGGCCATAAATGTTCCGCTCGAGAATGGCGAGTTCGTCATCCCGGTCCTTGGCAAGCCGATCAATCTCGTCCCGCTCAATGGCCACGGCCCGCTCATCTTTATCCACGCCATGGCGGTTAAAGACACGAACCTCTACCACAGTACCCGCCACCCCAGGGGGCAGCTTGAGGGAGGTGTCACGGACATCCGCGGCCTTCTCCCCGAAAATCGCCCGGAGGAGCTTTTCTTCCGGTGTCATGGGGCTTTCGCCCTTGGGCGTGATTTTCCCGACCAGAATATCCCCTGGGTGCACTTCGGCGCCAATGGCAACAATCCCCGCCTCATCGAGGTTGCGCAGGGCCTCCTCAGAAACGTTTGGAATATCGCGGGTGATTTCTTCGGGCCCAAGCTTGGTGTCCCGGGCGGCGATTTCAAACTCCTCCAAATGGATAGAGGTGAAGACATCGTCCCGCACAATCCGCTCGGAGATCAGGATCGAGTCCTCAAAGTTATACCCATTCCAAGGCATGAAGGCCACGAGAACGTTTTTGCCCAAGGCCAATTCGCCAAGATCGGTGGAGGGGCCATCGGCCACAATATCCCCAGCCTCCACCACGTCACCAATCTTCACAAGCGGACGCTGGTTGATGCAGGTATTTTGGTTCGACCGCTGGAATTTGCGCAGGTTGTAGATATCGACGCCAGGTTTGGTGGTGTCTGTTTCCTCCGTCGC
>JBCCMT010000279.1:0-3272 GCA_039026195.1 Pseudomonadota bacterium
AAAAACAGTCAATTATTATCTATAGATTCTTGCATCGATTTTTTAACGAGGTAGTGTCCCGCCTATGAGTCTTTTTAAGTCGGCGTCTTGGCCAAAACTTTTTATCACCCCAACACTGCTGGCAAGAAAGCTTCGCTCAAACCCTTTTCCAAATAAAAGATGGGCCCCCATGGCACTGTCACGGCCACTGGGGGTGTTCAGGCCAAAGGCAGATTGTGTGCCGGTGGAGGGGTAGTAGCTGGCCTTCGCGCTGAAAATGCTTCCCTCCCCTCGATACATAACCCGCTGGGCAAAAAGTTCTGCATCCACCACCCCGTCGCGAACATCATCTGTGTTTTCAAAGGCAACACTCTGAATACCGTAAGCTATTTTGCCCCCCACAGTGATCTGAGAGGTGACACCCACTTCGGTATAATTTTGAAAGCTGGTTTGAATGAATTCGCGGTCTTCCGCTGCGGCCCGGAAAATATCCGCCCTGGCGATATTGAGAATGGCCAGCGGCTGCTGACCCCAAGGGGAGGCGTTTGCCGTGACGGTGAGGGAAAGAAAGGAGCTTAGGCCTAAAACCAATAGACAAAGGTGTAAGGCGTCACCTTTTTTCCATGGAAATATTATGTGCACCACGCAAAATCCCTAAATCCAAACTGATTAAGAATTTAGGGGAAATTTGCTCACACATAACGCCCGCCCAAACGCTCTTGATTTAAGGGTGGGGCAGGAAAACAGAGAAAGCTACGTCATATGGCGCGTATGACAGTTGCTCAAAAACTTAAGATTGTATTAACGGCAGGTTCTTGCCGCGCGATCTAAGGCGTTGGAAACTCCATAAAGAGAAAATGTATATTCTGTCGCAGTGCCCCGTTCTGACATGGCGGACAGACGCATCTCAGAGCCCCGCCGCATCGCGGTAATCAGACGATTTTCCTCCGCATCCTCTTCAATGAAGCCCTCTACCCCGGAGGCAAACATATCCCATTTATCGGACCCAATGCGAATGATAGGGTCCGGGCCATCGCGCAAGGTATAGCCCGCCATGAAACTGGGTTGGCCTTTTGCCGCACCGCTTTTCCAATTGGCGACCATGAAAAAGACGTCCCCATGGTTCACGGAGTTAGGGTCTTTGTCGGTGGGTTGGGTCACCGCATAACAAACCGTATCCCCCTCCACTTCGGTTTGATAGACAATCCAATCCCGATAGGTGGCCACGGTTTCGGGGGCTGCCGTTGCTGCCGTGGTCAATAAAGCAGCAGCGCCAGTGAAAAGAGATAAAGCAAAGCGGGTCATGGGATATCCTTAGAACTAAGATTTACATTATGGCAAAGCTTTGCGCGGTGGGAAAGCCTGGATTTTTGATTTTTCCAGCTCATTCATCGTTCAGCTCATATGGGTGCGGATCGCAGCGGCGGCGATGAAGGGACAAAGGGCGAGGGCCTGTAGGCTAAAGATAGCCATGATGAGAAAAGGCACCAACGGGCTATCGCTCAAGGTGGCGGGCCCAAACACAAAAGCAGGGGCGAAGAGGGGGATGGCAAGGAAAACAATCATCACTGTGCCCCGTTTTAAGCTAGCGCAAAGGGCGCTTAACGCCCCACTGATAAAGGCAAGACCGGGGGTTCCTAATAAAAATCCCAAAGCGCCTTGCCAGACATTCTCGACACCGAAAGCGGAAAACAAGGCCGGTGAGATGAGTACAAGAGGCAGACAGCTGCCTACCCAAGCCACACTCATTTTAATAAGGATGATAAGAGATAAGGGCACCGGGGTGAGCCGATAAATGGTAAACCCCTCTTTTTTCAGATCTTCTTCATAAAGCCCTTCAAACCCAATCAAGAGAGAGAGGCTGGCCAACACCCATAATAGGGCGGGGGCAGTGGCGGCGAGAAGCGCCTCTTGAGGGCCTAGGGCAAGGGGGCTTAAGCCCGCCGTCACCGCAAAAAGCCCCAAGCTGGCGGCCCAAGCCCCCCCTTTTAGGCGCAAGCGCAGCTCACGGCGGAGGATACTCCCGAGCCCCTTCATATTTGGGCCTCGTTTGAGAGGTGTAATGTCTTTGCGTGGGGCAGCCCCTCTTCGTGGGAGGCCATGAGGACCAGCCCCCCCTCCTGCCGGTGGGTGGCAATCAGCTTGAGCATCAACGCCTTTGCCGAATGATCCAAACCACCAAGGGGTTCATCAAGTAACCAGAGGGCACGGCGCGTCAGGAAAAGTCTTGTCATGGCGAGCCGTCGACGTTGCCCGAGGGAAAGCTCCCCCACAAATTGGTCAGATCCGCTGGCGAGACCTACTTGCACCAACAGGTTGGGAGAGGGGGAGGTGCCATATAAACCGGCCCAAAAGGCTACACATTGGTTGACGGTAAGGCGGTCTGCCAAGCCATCTCCCCCCCCAATCCAGTGAATTGCGTGGGCGCGCACTTCACCCGGGTCGGCGATGGCCTCTCCTTGCTGAAACTCAATACTGCCTATTCCAGAAGAGGAAAACCCAGCAATTACCCTTAAAATCGAGGTTTTGCCAGATCCGTTTGGCCCACGGAGCACTAAGGCTTCCCCCGGCAAGGCATCAAAAGAGACATTCTCCGCCACCACCTGTCCCCCCCGATGGATATCGAGGTCGCGTAAGTGAAGAGAGAGCTGAAATTGCTGCATAGAGGCCATCTGCGCGACCTTTTCTTCAGACGCAAGCCAACCTCTTCCAGCATGAGAAAAGCAGCCCCTTTTGAAAAGAAGCAGCCTCTAGGACCATCGGCGCATTGCGTTGCGGTATATATGCCGCCATAAGGCAGGCAGAATAAATGACGATGTGCGGCGGGCTATCCCCATATCCTTGCCCACAAACACAGGAGATGACCTGAACATGATCCCCGGCCATGATAGTTTGAAGACCAAAACAACTTTAAAAGCAGGCGGCAAGACCTATAGTTATTATGCAATAGACGCCGCAGAAAAAACCATTGGCGATATGTCTCGCTTGCCGGTTTCCCTCAAATATCTTTTAGAGAATTTGTTACGGTTTGAAGATGGCCGGTCTGTCACCACGAACCAGATTGAAGCCTTTGGCGATTGGCTGAAAAATGGCGGGAAGAACCCTGTAGAGATTGCGTATCGTCCCGCCCGGGTGTTGATGCAAGATTTCACTGGCGTACCGGCGGTGGTGGATTTGGCGGCCATGCGCGACGCCATGAAGGCGCTGGGTGATGACCCTGAGAAGATTAACCCCCTTGCCCCGGTGGACCTTGTGATCGACCATTCGGTCATGGTGGATTATTTCGGTAGTGA
>JBCCMT010000280.1:0-3270 GCA_039026195.1 Pseudomonadota bacterium
GAGGTGGAAGAGCTTTATAGATCCTCGCCTGCGGCGATGGCCCTTTACAGCCCCGATTTGCGCTTCATTCGGGTGAACCAAAAACTGGCCGATATTAATAATATTCCTATTAAAGATCATATTGGGAAGAAAATTGAAGATATTGTCCCGCAATTGGGGGATGCTGTCATTGCCCCTGTGAGACAGGTTTTTGAAACCGGAAAACCTATTCTTGATCAAGAGGTGGTTGGCTACACCGCCGCCTTACCTGATCAGGAGCGTGTTTGGATTGTGGATTGGTATCCTCTGTCCATGGGCGAAGAGATTGTGGCGGTCGGTGTGAATGTACGCGACATTACAGAGTATAAAAATATACAAATTGAACTCCAGCGTATCATGCGAGAGTTGCAGCATCGGGTCAAAAATATGCTCGCAAATGTTACCTCCTTGATCAATCGTGCCAAACGAGATGAGCGTGATCCTGAGACTGTTTTGTCTACTCTCTTTGATCGCATACAGGCCCTTGGAAAAACACATCAATTACTTGCATCTGAAAATTGGCGATCTACCAATATTCGCGAAATTATTGAGCCTGAGCTGACGGATGTATACGGGCATGATGCCATCACCATTCAAGGGCCAGAAATACAGTGTAACTCTAGGGCCACCCTGGCTTTAGGCATGGCTATTCATGAGCTTGCTACCAATGCTGCAAAATACGGGGCCCTCTCCACAAAAGAAGGGCATTTACATGTATCTTGGGTCAAAATAGATGAGGGCAACGGAGAAATTTTCAGGCTAGAATGGAAAGAATCAAATTGCCCAATATCAAAAGCTCCAGAAAATCAGGGGTTTGGATCAACTCTTATTCGCTCAACCATTTCTAGGACCCTTGCCGGGGATGTGGATATAAATTGGGAACAAGACGGCCTCCAATGCGTTTTTAATGTTCCAATTGAACGAATAAATAAAATTGATGACGATGTTAGTACCCACCTTTTCTAGTCTTGATATACTTTATTTAGAAGATGAGCTTCTCGTGGCTTTAGATGGGGAAGACATTCTTTCAGATCTTGGATTCCGTCAAGTTATTTCCGTTTCAACTCTTGAGGATGCAGAGGGGGCCGTGGCAGATCAGTCCTTTGACCTTGCCATTTTGGATGTGAATCTTGGCCAAGGAAAAACAAGTTTAAATCTTGCCCGTCATTTACAGCGAAGAGGGGTGAGCACCCTTTTCGTTACGGGGTATAATGGCTCCGAGCTTCCAGAAGATCTACGTCATATTGAAATTGTGGAAAAACCCATTTCTCACGACCGGTTGAAAAGAGCTATTGAAGCCACCGTCATAAATACTGAATTGTTGGATTCTTAATTCAATTGTTGATGAGGAAAATCCACTTTTTTTGTCTGACTTTATAATGCGGCAGGCTAATGCTGTAATTTTTAAGCTCTTCCGGAACATTTGTGCTCTGAATTGATTGGAAATCACCGGAAATGAGATTTAATTCTCACCTGTCATAAATTTTAATCTAATAAAAAAGCCCGCCTTGTGACAAATATCACAGAGCGGGCTTTCAATTTAAATGAGCAATAAGGCTATTAAACCATATCAAATTTGTTGCTCTTTACAGAGCAACAAACCCATCATCTATTTTCAAACGGGGGTGAGTTGAATTTCTACCCGGCGGTTTTGCGCCCGTCCATTTTCGGTGCCATTATCTTGAAGGGGTTGTGTTTCCCCATATCCAAGGGCCCGGATCCGAGAAACCGCAACACCTTGGTTTGCAAGATAGTTGCCAACAGATTCTGCACGGCGGATCGAAAGATCTAGGTTATATTGGTCTGCACCAACATTATCCGTGTGTCCTTCCACAAGAACATTGGTTCGATTATATTTTTCTAAAACCCTAGCAACAGAATTTAATGTGGCATAAAAATCTGACCGCACACTTGATTCATTGGTGGCAAAGGTAATGTTACCCGGCATGATCAAGCGAATATTTTGGCCATTCCGCTGCACTCTTACGCCTGTAGAGGCAAGCTCCCGACGAAGTTCTTGTTCTTGACGGTCCATATAATTGCCAATACCGCCACCAATGGCTGCGCCCGCAGCGGCACCTGCAAGGGCCGCCTCATCATCGCCAGCAATAGCGCCGATGGCCGCCCCGCCTAGGGCGCCAATCACAGCGCCCTTCGCTGTATTAGAGGTTTTCTGCTCCCCCGTATAGGGATCTGTGGTCGTGCAGGCAGATAGCGTAAATGGGGCCGCCAACGCGACAAAAGCAATCATCAGTTTTTTCATGAGGCCGTTCCTTTTATTCCTCGATTTGAATTCAGTTTTATCTTCGCAAATGAGATGAGGTCACCATAACAGAGACTATCTATGTTCGATTTCTCTCGCAACAACGTTAACCAGCGATGTTAAGTTCCAAGGCTTCCTTTTCCCCTTTATTTCCGTCTATATCGGGGGTCCCATAGGCATAAGAAAGGGTTTCGCCATGAAACATGACCAAAACATGGCGGGCGACCGTATTGCCAAAGTGATGGCGCGCGCCGGTGTGGCCTCTCGACGAGAGTCCGAAAAGCTGATTTTTGAAGGTCGCGTGACGGTGGACGGAAAAACCCTAACGAGCCCAGGGGTGAAGGTGAGTGGTCAGGAAGACATCCGTGTGGATGGGGAGAGGCTGAAAAAACCTGCCGCTGCGCGTCTTTGGCGGTATCACAAGCCGGTGGGGCTGGTGACGACCCATAAGGACCCCCAAGAGCGGCCGACGGTTTTTGATGCTTTGCCTCCAGAGCTTCCCCGGGTGATTTCCGTGGGGCGACTTGACCTGAATACCGAAGGGCTGTTGCTGCTCACCACCGATGGCGGCATATCCCGAATGTTAGAGTTGCCAAGCACAGGATGGCGCCGACGATATAAAGTGCGTGCCTATGGGCGCACCACAGCCCGCGCTTTAGAGGCACTAAAAGAGGGGGTCTGGGTCGAGGGGGTCGAATATGGTCCCATAGAGGCGGCCATTGACCAGGTGCAAGGCGGCAACACATGGCTCACCCTCTCGATCACGGAGGGAAAAAACCGAGAAGTTCGGAATATTTTGCGTCATCTGGGATTGCAGGTAAACAGACTGATCCGCCTTAGCTATGGCCCCTTTCAACTGGGAGGGTTAGAACGCGGAAAGGTAGAGGAGGTGCCAATTGTTCAGCTTAAGGAGCAATTAGGCAAAAAACGAAGTGCAGCATTAGGGCTGACATAAATGCGTATTGTCGGTGGTGATTTTAAAGGTCGGC
>JBCCMT010000281.1:0-3270 GCA_039026195.1 Pseudomonadota bacterium
CAGAGGTGGAAACCATCACCGAACAAGGCCCGGGGGCGATCAGACGGCTTTCCATTGCTGTTTTACTCAATGAACGGATGGTCACCGCAGAGGATGGTACCCTCACCCCCGCCCCCCGCTCTCAAGAAGAAGTCGACGCTCTAGAAGCGCTTGTCTTAAGTGCTGCCGGGATTGATACCGAACGGGGGGACAGCCTGACATTGCGTATTCTTCCCTTTGACATGCCCGTTATGGAAGAGGCGGCCACCCCTAGTTTTGTGGAAACATATATCCTTCCGCAAGCGGTGCATTTAGGGCAAATGGCTTTCTTAGGCATTGTGACCCTGGTGATTGCCCTTTTTGTGGTGAAACCGCTTTTCACCTCCACTGGCACGAGTGTCGCCACCGCAGAGATTGCTGATAATACCGCCCGGCCGATGCCGACCGATGCTGCCGGGCTGCTTGCGATGATTACAGAAGAAAACCCAGACGATGCGGCTGCAATTCTAGACGCATGGTTCGAAGATGAACAACAACCTGCTTAATGACCCCTAATGGTGGAGCCCTCCATGTCTGATCTTCCCAGTACTGAAACCCGATCAACCCTGTACGATGTAGAACTCCCTGTGACCGTCGTCGTGGGGCGCACGACCCTATCTCTCCAAGACCTTGCCAATTGGAAAGCAGATAGCGTGGTCTCCCTGGAAGCGAGTACAGAGCAGCCCTTAGAGCTTTGTGTGAATGGAAAAGTGGTTGCCACAGGAGAGCTATGTGAGGGCGATAGCGGCCCCGAATCTCTCGCCATTCGGATTCTAGATATTTGTCAGGAAAACCAAAAACCGTGAAACTGTTTTTAAGTCTTCTTGTTGCTGTCTTTATCTTGGGGACGACTGCGTCGGCACAGCCTAGCGATGTGCCCGCCATCGACCCGCAACAGGCCCAAGATTTCGTTGAAGAGTTCACGACAGAGACAGGGACCTCCTTACGCGGAGAGCTTATCCCCATTATCCTGGTGGTCACGGTCTTAAGCTTAGCCCCTGGCATAATCATGATGATGACCTGTCTGCCCTTGATGGTGACGGTCTTTTCTTTTCTGCGTCAAGCCATCGGCCTACAGACCGCGCCGCCCAGCATGATGATTACCAGCCTAGCCCTCTTCCTTACTTTCTTCGTGATGGAACCTGTCTTTGTGGATGCATGGGAAGCGGGTATTGCCCCCTATCGGGATGGTCAAATTGACGAAATGGATGCCTTTGCCCGTGCCATGGTGCCCTTTCGCACCTTTATGGAAAGCCGGGTGCATGACACAACGATTGTCGCCCTCTCTGACTCTTTGCCCGGACGATGGGACCAAGATGTCTTGCAAAGCCCGCCCCTTTCTTTGCTTATTCCTTCCTTCATGTTGTCTGAAATCAAGACCGGTTTTCAAATTGGTTTTGCCATTTTCCTCCCCTTCCTTGCAATTGATTTGGTGGTGGCCGCTGTCTTGATGGCCATGGGGATGATGATGGTGCCCCCTGCGGTGGTGTCTTTGCCCTTTAAGTTGGCCTTCTTTGTGATGGCCGATGGCTGGACGAAGCTGACGGCCGCCTTGTTAAGAGGATATGCTGGATGAGCGAAACATCTCCTCAAATCGAGACGCCCCCTGACAATGTCATTAAACTGCCCGCCCGGACGAAGGCTCAAAAGGCCGCGGCTATTCTCGCCCTTCTCGACGATGACAGCCTCACCGCCCTTGCGGGTCGCTTGTCTGAAGATCATCGTGATCGGTTGATAGATGCAGTAAGCTCCCTCCAGTCTGTGAGCACTGAGGAGCAAAAACGGATCGCACAAGAATTTGCGACCCAATTTGCCCAGGAACGAAACTCCCTACGGGGTAGTGAAGAACATGCCAATCGGTTGGGAAAACTTCTCTTCCATGACCCTAATGCGGTCCCTCAACTTGAGATGGACCCAAGCCTGAACGAGGAAGAAGAGGGGGAGGCTCCCGAAACCCTGTGGGATCGGGTCGCCAAACTTCCCCCCAAAGATATCACCGCTTTTCTCGCCGACAAACCCATGGTGGTGGCCAGCATTGCCATGCGGTGCCTTCCCCCCGATGCGGCGAGTGAGGTGGCCGGTATCTTACCAGAAGAGATGACCCGGGACGGTCTTATCCAGATTGCTGCTGGCGGCAAACCCAACCCCCTCGCCGTGGAGGCTGTGGAGCAATTATTTGACCACGGCCTTTTGGCCAAATCAAATGATGACGAAGATGATGAAGACGGCAGCGGCGATGGCCCCTCCAGCGGGTCGAGCGATATGATCGCGAATATCCTCAACCGTCTCACCGCGACCCGCCGGGAAATGGTGCTTGAGGCCCTGCATTCACAACTGAGCCAAGATGAAGCGGCGGATATTGCCTCTAAAGTGCTAAGCTTTGATTCCCTTGAGGAACGGTTGCCCCGCAACGCCATTCCAATTCTATTCAGAGAAATCGAAGAGACGGAGCTTTTAACAGCCCTCAAATTCACCCTTTCCCAAGGTAAACCCATTGCTGATTATCTTTTGGCGAATATTTCACAGCGCATGGCCGCACAGTATAAAGAGAAAATGGAAACCATGCCGGTCAGTGAGGAAGAAGAGGGGGAGAAATCCCAATCTCGCGTCATTTGTAAAATCTTAGAAATGTCTGACAGCGGAAAAATTACGTTGCTTGAATCTTAGATTAAAACCATAGATCTATATACACCGACCACATATAGTTTTTGTCATCCCAGAAAGCCGTGAGACTTGTCTGGGATCTATAATGAGATAGCTGATTTCATTTTACAAAACCTGACATCACGAGTTATGGGTCCCGGTCCCCGGTTCAAGCCCGGGGCATGCTTTCGCTAGCGCGCCAAACCGGGATGACATACATACTTAGCTTGAAATGATATCAGTCGGACATCCTTTAAAGCCAATAGAAAACGCACTTATTGTAAAATCAACTCCGCATGAAGGGCGCCAGCTGCCTTCATGCTTTTCAAAATATCGATGATCTCCCGCGGCGTGACCCCAAGGGAATTCAAGGCCGATACAAGGTCTGATAACGAAATAGTCTCGTTAATCAAGGCCACATTGCCCGTCTCCCCCTCATCCACCGCAATGCTGGTGCGGGGAAGGACCACGGTCTGTCCCCCATCGGCAAAGGCACCGGGTTGAGAGGCCACGGGGGTTTCCGCAATGGCGATGGAGAGATTCCCTTGCGCAATGGCCACAGCCGAGAGACGTACCTCAGAGCCCAGAACAATCGTGCCCGACCGTTGG
>JBCCMT010000282.1:0-3262 GCA_039026195.1 Pseudomonadota bacterium
ATGCCGGTTCAGCAACTCTCTCCTGCGGAATAGCGTTCATGTTTATGCTGATTATTCTTGTTGCCTTCGTTGCTTTTAGCTTTATTGCCATGAGCCAAGATCGCCATTTGCGTGATATTGGCGGAAAAAAGGCACATTTTCGAAAATCCCTTGCCCGCTGGGCGGGGGGGCTTTTGCTGACCCTTAGTTTTGTAATCACCATCATGGTAGAAGGGTGGAGTTTTGGGGTTCTTTTGTGGCCCGTCGCGATTACAGTAAGTGCGACTTTTGTAGCCATTATTCTCACCTGGTGGCCAACCTCTTATAAGCCTTGTTTACGGCTTTTCCATCGCTCAGTATAATCCTCTTTTCATAAGAAGGATTGCCGTCATGGCTTTTATAGATGATTTGGTCTTTCAATTTGAAGACAATGAAACAGGTGGCCAGTTCACGGCCCATGACGCTGAAGGCCAGCGTGCCGAGCTCACCTTTTCAAAAGCGGGCGAGAAATTAATTATTGCTGACCACACGGGCGTGCCTGATGCTTTCCGGGGAAAGGGGGTGGGCCAAGCCTTGGTGGAGCGTCTGGTGAGCTATGTAAGGGAAGAAAAGAAAAAGCTTGTTCCTTTATGCCCGTTTGTAAAGGCACAGCTCAAACGTCACCCTGAATGGCAGGATGTGCTTGAAAGCTGATATTTCTCTTATCAGATGGTGCGCGCTTTCACCCGTTCTAAAGAGGATGACAAGTTCGCGATTAGGGCTTATGTGAAGCCAATGGTCACACTTATCGATAAAACTCCCGTTCTACGGCATCCTGAGAAGCAACGTCGCCCCGACAGTCCCATTCAGCGGAAACCTGACTGGATCAGTGTAAAAGCCCCGGTTTCAAAGGGCTATGCCGAAACCCGTGAAATTGTAAAATCGAAGGGGCTGGTCACCGTTTGTGAAGAGGCCGCTTGCCCCAATATTGGGGAATGTTGGGATAAAAAGCACGCGACCATGATGATTTTGGGGGACACTTGCACTCGCGCATGTGCGTTCTGTAATGTGAAAACCGGTCTCCCCGGTGCGATTGATCCCAATGAAGCTGAAAATGTGGGTAAAGCGACGGCCGAAATGGGGCTGAAGCATGTGGTGATTACATCTGTTGATCGTGATGATTTAAGCGATGGGGGTGCCCAACATTTTGTGGATGTGATCCAATCCATCCGCCGTCAATCCCCCGGCACCACTATAGAAATTTTGACCCCGGACTTCCTCCGCAAAGAAGGGGCAGTGGAAAAAGTGATTGACGCAAAGCCGGACGTTTTTAATCACAATTTGGAAACGGCCCCGCGTCTTTATCTCTCTATTCGTCCAGGTGCGCGCTACTATCACTCCTTACGGCTCTTAGAGAGAGTAAAAGAGCGAGACCCAGAGCAGTTTACAAAGTCTGGAATTATGGTGGGTCTTGGGGAGACGAAAGAAGAAGTGATGCAGGTGATGGATGATATGCGGTCAGCTCAAATCGACTTCATTACCATCGGTCAATATCTTCAGCCCACGAAGAAACATGCGCCTATCGATCGGTTTGTGACGCCTGAGGAGTTTAAAACCTATGAAAGTATTGCCCGCGCAAAAGGCTTTTTAATGGTTTCTGCTTCACCACTAACACGGTCATCTCACCACGCCGGTGATGATTTTGCAAAACTGCAAGCCGCTCGGCAGCAACGTGCTTCATAATCAATATTGATGAAGAATAGTCATTTCGTTTCAGTGAGGCCGTCATGCGGGGGGTGTTGTGACCACGCATCATGAACGAAGCTTTGTCCCTTTTACCCCTCAGCAAATGTTTACACTTGTGGCAGATGTGGAGGATTACCCCAGTTTTATTCCCTGGGTCGAAGCTTTGCGGGTCAGATCTAGGCAAGGTGACCATCAGCTTACTGCAGATATGGTCGTCAAATATAAAATCTTTAGGGAGAGCTTTCGAAGCCAGGTTGATCTTAACCGAAGCGAGCACATTATTGATGTGACCTATATCCGAGGGCCTTTGAAAACCCTTACCAATCAGTGGAAGTTTCTTTCTGACCCAAAGGGCTGTATTGTTGATTTTAGCATTGGCTTTGAGTTCAAAAACAAGCTGATGCAGGTGGCGGCCAATCAACTGATTGAGCACGCGTTTAAACGGCTGTCTGGCTCTTTCATTGAAGAAGCGCATCGTCGATATGCGCCCGTTTCCCTCTCAGATTCTTGAAGATCGGTGAAAAGAAAACCAAATACCTTGAAATGGCGGGTCAGCCTTTCCACTTAAGATATATCGATCAAGTGCCAGCAATGCATAAAAGGTCGATGTCAAAAGTCTTAAATGTTGGAGGTTTTTATCACGTGGATGACACAAAATTATTTAACCAGCGAAGTTTCTCTTACCAGCTTCGCCCTGCTTGGACGCCTGTGAATATGGCGCTTATGGTTCTGTTTTTTATCACCGGGTTATGGCTATTTGGCCTCGCCATGATTGCCTATATGCTTTACGGGAAAGACATAGGCTTAGATTTATCAAATTGGGGGAAGGCTCGTCATTCTGTGAACAAAGCTTTTGATCGAGCGAATTGGTCTTCGCCATCTTCGTCTGGGAACAGTGCTTTTGATGATTGGCGCAAGAAAGAGTTAGCTCGTCTAGAAGAGGAGCGCCAAAAGTTAGAGGATGCTCGTAAAGAGTTTGAAGACTATATGCAGGAGCTTCGAAGAGCGCGGGATCAAGAAGAGTTTAACAATTTTCAAACGCGATGGAATGCGCGCAAGGATGAATCCCCTCAGCATGAGGCACCATTGTCTACCTCCACTGCATAATATGTAAGATGATGAAAGAGAGTGAAATATCTCTCTTTACATCGTCAAAACCCTGTCGGTTTTTACAAAAATCAAAGCACATATCTCAATTTATTTTGGAGATGAAGATAAAATGATAGAAAAGATATAAACTCTTTAGTCACCCTTTTTATCTGAAAAATTTCTATCTTCTTTTTAATGAGTAGAAAAATCGATTATTACTTAATTTCTTCCTTATTACTGTCATATAAGATCTTTACTTCTACAGTTACTTACTCTACCGAAAACGCGATAAAACATTTAAAACTTCTTTTACAGTACTGAGCCTCCTTTTACCATTTTGAGATGATGCCACCAATGATTTTTTAGTAGATATTCTTTGTATAATACGTGTAGCAAAGCTAGTATTTTTATTCTGCTGCCTGCTTAACTCAGTAGCATTATCTCTTTTTATATCTCTACTAACTTTTAC
>JBCCMT010000283.1:0-3257 GCA_039026195.1 Pseudomonadota bacterium
AATTTTGCCGCAATTTCTTTGAATTTTAGCCCCTCAATTTTCTTCAAGATGAGGGCATGGCGACATTCCGGAGAGAGAGTGGCAATGGCGTCAAGTAAAGCTTGAAATTTCTGGCGGCTATCCAATCTATGTTCAGCGGTGAGTTGATCTTCATCTCTATAGACGTCTGTCCCGCCAAAATCCTCAATATAATCTGTGGTGGCATGGCGTTTACGCTTAGCCTCACTGATGGCAATATGTTTTGCTGTTTTGAAAATAAAGGCCTTCGGATTGAGAATATGCTTCTCACGTTCAGCAGCATAGCTTTTCACAAAAACATCCTGGGCGAGGTCATCAATATCCTCTTGCACAGGACGATAACGGGCGATAATACGCTTAATCGTAAGTTCATTGTGTCTGAATGTTTTATGGATATTCGACATAGTATTTATATCATATCCTTATTATTAATTCACTTCAGCATACGTATGACCAATAGATCAAAAACTGATTTTATCTTATCTTTAAACCTATAAGTTTTCCATGCAGAAAGATAAAATTTTTAGATAACGGGCTGGTTTGTGGTCATTATTTTAAAAAAGTGATGCAAAAAAGAAACAACCTTTTTGAGGAAAACTCATTCACCAATAATTTAAAATAAATCTCAATCATGAATAAATAATCTCATTCTTAAACTGAGTTTTTCTTAGGATTTATGCTTCGGTAAGGATTTAAAAACAGCCCTAAATATGAGTGATTCACAGTAGTAGAACGGAAGTATTTTCAGCGCTTCATCCAGCACAGCATCTATGAGTATATTTTTTTGATATGCTATCATACACCTCATGGTCAGTCGTAGAGTTACTCTTCTAGAGACACGCCAGATGAAGTGATGAAGAGATCACCCCCCTACAGCCATAATCCAAAGCCCACTGAATTTATCTAAATAAAGTATTTCATCCCTTGAGAAGTGTCTTATATATAAGGTAGATTGCCAATATCGCTAAGCATATTTGTAAGCATAGAGAGAAATATGGAAAATACGCCTCCCTCTTCCCGTGACGGATATTTTGAAGAAGACAATTCCGCTGAGGTTGTCATTCGACGTAATAATAATTCAAAAAATAAGCGCTTTACAAAAGTTATGGGCGCTATCACAAAGCATCTTCACGCCGCTGTGAAAGAAATAGAACCCACCCAAGAAGAATGGTTTGAGGCCATTCAATTCTTAACCCAAACGGGTCATACATGCACCGACTGGCGTCAAGAATATATATTGTTATCGGACGTTCTTGGGGTTTCGATGCTGGTGGATGCAATCAACAACCGGAAACCAAAGGGCGCCTCAGAATCCACTGTGCTCGGCCCATTCTTTATTCAAAATGCGCCTGAACTCCCCTTGGGGTCTGATATCTGTCTTGATCAAAAAGGCGAACCAATGTTGGTGAAAGGATCAATTCGAGATATAGACGGAAGCCCTATTCCCAATGCCAAAATTGACGTATGGCAAGCAAATGATGAAGGGTTTTACGATGTCCAACAAAAAGGAATACAGCCCGATTTTAATCTCCGCGGTGTTTTTAGAACGAATGAAAAGGGTGAATACTGGTTTAAAGGCGTGAAACCGAAATATTATGCGATTCCTGACGATGGACCTGTGGGAAAGCTTCTGGATCAGCTTGGACGTCATCCCTATCGCCCAGCGCATTTACATTTTATGATTGATGCAGATGGTTTTGATAAGTTGATCACCCATGTGTTTGATCCAGATGACCCTTATATCAATTCAGATGCTGTATTTGGTGTGAAGGAAAGCCTTCTCGTTGATTTTCAGTATATTGACAATAAAAAAGAAATTGAAAATTCTATCATGTCCTCTCCCCACTGGCTTATTGAATATGACTTTGTGCTGGTAAAAGGTCAGTAGTTATCGGGTATCTATAAAACCAAAAAGGGCTAAGTCATCACAACTTAGCCCTTTTGCTTATGTAGGTTTCATCTGTGATAAAGGTCTTAAGAGGCTTGCTGTTGGTTTCGACCCTCAATACCGGTTAGTGAGATTTTTGACTTCCCAGCGGCAACCGTCTTCATACGCTCTTGGTCTTCCCGCTGCTCATCTCGGTCCGTTCTCTGCCATGTTTGCTTCATAAGTGTCGCAAAAGGTGAATTCACCTCTAAGAACACTTTACGGCGTGTATCCGCATATTCAGTGAGTTCTTTTATAGGATCTGCCCCCTGATCAATACGCTCAAAGCTTTGCAACAGATGATCAACATCTTGCAATCCGCCTGTTAGTCCACGGCCGCCACATGGATTACAAAGATGGGCCGAGTCACCGGCAAGAATAACACGATCTACAAAGAAATTGGGAACACATCGCTCATGAACACGATATGGGGCCCAGCTTTCTATTTCATAAGGTCCATCCGTAGGCATAATGCTGCGATAATGTTTTGGAATAGACGCCTCCCAGCTTTCCATCGTTCCGTTGGCATCTTCGCCAAAAGTCACCCGCCACAGGTCACCACGATTAATGCGAGAGACAAGCCCCCAGTCATCGCCGTTACAGATCATGTGGACGTTGGCCCATCCATGCTTTTCAAAATCATAATGAACATTTGTGGTGATAAAACGGTCAGGCCATGTAAACCCTTCAGCCTCCATCCCCAAAATATCTCTTACAGTACTCGAAGCGCCATCAGCACCAATAACCCAATCTGCGTGAAGAAGTTCTGTACCATTGGGTGTTTCACATTTCACGGTCGCACCAGTTTTATGCTGATCAATCGCAACTACTTGGTGGTTGAACCGAACCTCAGATTCTTTATGCTTTAAGAAAGCTTCCATCGCGAAAGCCCCTAAAACTTCTTGACCGAAATGAATGTTATAAGGGTAAACACGATTAGGTTCAGCTTGCTTCGTATGAATAGGAAGAATAAAATCGTCGGCTGGCCAAACCCAGTTTATCTTGTCGCAATGGACACCAATTTCTTCAGCCTTATGAACGATACCTAACTTCTCTAAAAGCTGTAAGGTAGGGTCCATATATGTTTGCGCCCGAGGGCTATCGTTCAGCGTGCTATCTTTATCAAGAACAATGACCCGCTTGTTTTGTTGTGCCAAACCTAATGCGGTTAAAAGACCGACTGGACCGGCCCCTACGACAATAACGTCCGCTTTATTTGTTTCCATTTTTAAATCCTCACTTACAAAATATGGCTAAACCGAAACTTCAACTTTCCTTAAGAAAGTTCTCAATGTCCCCCAGAACAGATGGC
>JBCCMT010000284.1:0-3254 GCA_039026195.1 Pseudomonadota bacterium
CAAGAGGTGGCCCCGTTATTTGAAGAATGGCTAAAGGCCTTTGCCCCCAATTATGCCAATCGGGTGCTGAATCATTTGCGGGAGATGAATGGCGGGAAGCTTTACGACGCGAACTGGTCCCGCGGTCATGGCCCAAAGGGGGTTTATATGCATCTTATTGCTCAACGGTTTGAGGCGGCGCGAAAGCGGCTTGGCTTTTCAGAAATGCCGCCTTTGCGGTGCGATCTTTTCTCCCCACCGCGAGAGATTAATCCGCAACAAGATTTGTTTGGCGGGTAAGGTCACGTCCCTCCCCCAAAAGCTATGCTAAAAAAGACTATTGAGCCATAGAATCAGATAAAGTCGTTTGATGGTTGTCCCTTCCCCCACATTCGATCTGGAAACCACACTTGGTGCGCAGGAAAACCGCCCCATCGCCGGGGTGGATGAAGTGGGCAGAGGCGCGTGGGCGGGGCCGGTTTATGCGGCAGCGGTGATTTTAAACCCGCATACCCTTCCGCCGGGATTGCGCGATTCCAAAACCTTAAGTGAGACCCGGCGTGAGGGCTTATCAGCCCTTCTGTGGGACTGTGCCCAGATCGGGGTGGGGAGAGCTGAGGTTGAGGAGATTGATCAAATCGGCGTTGGGAAGGCCACTTATGTGGCCATGCAGCGGGCAGTTCTCGCCCTCCCCCAAAAACCTGCCGCTGCGATTATTGATGGCCTTCACGCCCCTGACCTTGGCGAGGTGGAGGCCCACACCCTGATCAAGGGGGACCGTCACTCCCTCTCCGTGGCGGCGGCCTCTATCGCAGCAAAGGTGGCGCGTGATCAATTGATGCGCAGCCTTCATCTTGATTTTCCGCATTTTTCATGGGATCGAAACAAAGGGTACGGGGCGAAAATTCACGCAGCAGCGCTTGAAACCCATGGGGTGACGGACCACCACCGCCAATCCTTTGCCCCCATTCGGCGTCTTATTGACGCCAAGCATTTGGATGAGCGCTTTACCCGCACCCATTAACCATTCTTTCAAGTTCGTTAACGGATAAGTTTATTTATTTGTTTAACCTGTTGTTCACCACCAGGGGAGTCTATTGTCGCCATGACAAAAAAGACTTCTTCCCTCAATGCGTTTAAGGATCAGATACTGCAAGGGGAGTGTATTGAAACCATGCGTCAGCTTCCCGATGCAAGCGTCGATCTTGTTTTCGCTGACCCCCCCTATAACCTTCAATTGGGGGGAGATTTAACCCGTCCTGATCAATCGGCGGTAGATGGGGTCACAGATGGATGGGATCAGTTTTCCTCGTTTGAGGCTTATGACCATTTCAGCCGCGCATGGCTCACCGAAGCCCGCCGTTTGTTAAAACCCCATGGGGCCCTATGGGTTATTGGTTCATATCATAATATATTCCGCCTAGGGACAGCTCTTCAAGATTTGGGGTTTTGGATACAGAATGATGTCATCTGGGTAAAGACAAACCCTATGCCTAACTTTAGGGGAACCCGCTTTGCCAATGCCCATGAAACCCTCATCTGGGCGGGCCGCGATCAAAAAAGTCGCCTCACCTTTAATTATCAAAGCTTAAAGGCGGGGAATGAGGATATCCAAATGCGAAGCGATTGGGTCCTTCCCCTTTGTACGGGCCACGAACGCCTTAAAGAAAATGGGCGCAAAGCGCACCCCACCCAAAAGCCAGAGGCGCTATTGCATCGTATTTTAAACGCAACAACAGTCCCTGGCGATATTGTGCTCGACCCCTTTTTTGGGACCGGCACCACAGGGGCAGTGGCAAAGAAATTGGGGCGTCATTTTATTGGCATTGAACGGGATGCAAATTATGTGAAGGCAGCGCAAACTCGCCTTGATGATATAAATACGGAAGATGAAAAAGATATCAGCCCCCTTCCCTCCCCGCGCCGACAACCGAGGGTAGGGTTTGGTCAAATTATTGAAAGCGGCTTACTTCGTCCGGGCACAAAGCTGTATTGCCCAAAGGGAAAGCATATTGCCCGCGTGAAAGCGGATGGGTCCCTCAGAACAAAAGAAACCGAAGGCTCTATCCATAAGGTCGGCGCCTCTGTTCAAAATGCCGTTTCTTGTAATGGCTGGACATTTTGGCACTATGAGGAGGCGGGCAAACGCGCGCCCATAGATAGCTTACGCTCTGTCATTCGCCAGAAAGCAAACTAAGGGCCCCCCATATAGGAAGCCCTTGTTTTAAATAGAGGCAATAGACAAAGCCGCTACGTATATCCAATTACGATCAGTTACGTGTTTTTACGCTATACTCTAATTACCGTCACAACAATCGGTAAAGATACTCCCAATAACATCGCAGCATGATGATGGTTGCTGGCAAGACGAGCCGTAGCAGCCATCAGAACAATCTTTTCCTGAACCGCAGTTCGATTTATGGCTCTTCTTTTTAGGCTTTTTATGCTTAGCTTTAAGGGCTGCCTTTGCCACATCCGCGTCTATCTGCCGAATTTGAACGATCAGGCTTTCAAAATTCTTTTGTGAATCTGCCCATCGTTGCTCGCTGCGGGTACATTGAAGTTCTTTGTGATTATTACGCTCTATACATCTCATATAGGCGCCACAATTTTGAGTCACAAAACGATAAGAACTTTCAAGTTGAGCCTCATAGGTATTGAGTTTATCGGTAAGAATAGAAAATGTTTCTTCGCTATAATTGCCCCGTCTATTCTGATATTCGCGGATGGATCTTCGAGAATTGTTAATCGTTGCAAGAGATGTATTTTTCTCCGTAGCCAGTGCATCTACATTACAGACACGCTCCGTGACATCCATGGCAAAACGGTTTTTTTCCGACGGGTGCGTACAGGCCCCAAGTAGCAATAGCAAAAGACTAGCTAAAATCGTGTATTTCATAACTGATTTCTCTCTCTTACGTTTTATTTATCCGTTGGGGTTACACCCTCGGCCCACCCGTAATAACGCTTCAGGCTGATCAAGATCTCCACTTAACTTTCGCCACCGGTCCACAGGCGTGTCGTCAGGATATTTTTTCGCAGCAATTTTCGCGGCCGGATGCCCTCGATGAATGGCAAGATCCAGATAACTATCAGCACGCTGTTCGTTCTGAACAGCGTCGCAGATTTGCACACTCGACATCACGGTGCCCGTACCATACATCAGCGCTAAATTCCACGCAGCATCCGCATCCCCGCGGCCCGAGGCCACCTCTAACCAGTTCAGCGCATAATCCGTGTTTTGTAAGACCCCAAGACCGGCCGCAAACATGATC
>JBCCMT010000285.1:0-3253 GCA_039026195.1 Pseudomonadota bacterium
ACCCATGAATATAGCCATATCCATTTAGATGAGTGCGGGGCTCCGGAATTTTTTTCAAATGGGGCAAAGCTTATTCCCCTTTCTGGTGAAGATGGAAAACTTAGCCCCACGGACCTTGATACGGCATTAGACTTTTATCTGCCGACGGAATTACGGCGTGTCACCCCGAAAGTCATTTCCCTGACCCAAGCCAGTGAAGTGGGGACAGTCTACACCGTAGACGAATTGAAAATTTTAGTAAAATATGCCCATGATCATGGCTTAAAGGTGCATATGGATGGCGCAAGATTGGCGAATGCCTGTGCGGCGATGAATGTATCTTTAGCGGCTGTCACCAATGAAGTTGGCATTGATGTGGTAACGCTGGGCGCCACAAAAAACGGCTGTATGATCGCTGAGGCGGTGATTTTTCTTAACCTTGACCTCGCAGCAGAGCTTGCCTGGCGCCAAAAGCGGGCAGGGCAGAGCTTTAGCAAGCAACGCTATTTAAGTGCCCAATGGCTCGCCTATTTTGAAAATGACCTATGGCTGAATCTTGCGCGCCATGCCAACACGCAAGCGCTTACGTTAGCAGAGGGGTTAAAAGCCCAAGGGTTCTCACTTGGCTATCCCCAACACATTAATGAAGTTTTTGTACAGATGGATCAACATATTGCAGACCAAATGCGTGCCAAGGGCTACCAATTTTATGATTGGAAATTGCCTGGCGATCCTTTTAAGGGGAAACTTAAGCGATTTGTGACCAATTTTGAAACGTCTCCTCAGCTGATTAACGATTTTTTGGATAAGCTAAAATCATTCTCCTAGAAGCCATAAATTGATTTGGCCACGCGATAGGTATTTGCATAGGCCTCAACCGTGTCTTGGATCGGGTCCGCATAGCCGCCGCCAATGGCCATGGAACAAGGGATATTTCGGTCAAAACATCCTTGGAGGATGAGTTGATCTCGCGCCTTTAACCCGTCAAAACTAAGGTCGAGCCGCCCAAGCTTATCGCTTTTCAAGCCATCAATACCAGCTTGGTAAAGAACAATATCGGGCGAAAATGCCCAAACGGCAGGTAGATGTTGTTCAAGCGCGGCCAAATAATCCCGATCCTCACAATGGTCCGGCAAGGGAACATCAAGATGCGCAGGATATTTCCGGAAGGGAAAGTTTTTCTCCCCAAAAATATCTAGGATGAAAACATCTTCCCGATCCCCCAGAAGGGCGGCGTTTCCATCCCCTTGATGAACATCTAAATCGATGATCGCGACGCGTGACGCTGCTCCCTCTGTAAGCAGAATATTTGTCACAATGCTTAAGTCATTATAGATACAAAACCCTGCGCCATAGTCATAATGGGCATGGTGCGTTCCGCCCGCCAATTGCCCGGAAAGCCCTGTTTCAAGGGCACTTCGCGCCGCCGCTAGGGCACCGCCAGTCGTCAACATCCCCCGGCGCGGAATGGCGGGGGACCACGGAAAGCCAATACGGCGCATGATTTTAGGGTCAATAGATCCATCTTCCATCGCCATCACATAGGAAGGGTCATGGGTGGAGAGAATATCGCTGTGGCTGGCGAGGGGGGAGGGGATAAGCTGGCCTGGCTTGAGAATATCCTTATTCAAAAGCTCTTGCCGCAAGAGACGATATTTCTCGGCTGGAAACCGATGCCCGTCCGGTAAGGGTAAACTAAAATCATCCGAGGCGAAAAATTGCATTACCTTTTGCCTCCTGAAGGGGAAGATACCCACCCTGATAATTCCTGCATAATGAAACTGTGCAGAAACTGGATAAACGCATCATCGGTGTTCAGGCAGGGGATAGAGGTAAAGACACTCCCCCCTTTGTTAATAAAACCTTCCCGCAAGCCCATATCCACCTCTTCTAAGGTTTCAATGCAGTCAGAGACAAAAGCCGGCGCAACAATGGCCAAATGCTTTACCCCTTCCTCTGCGGCGGCTTCCACAAGGTCCTCCGTAGACGGTTCTAACCATTTTTCGGGGCCAAATTTTGATTGAAAGGCAAGGGGTGCAAAATGGTCATCCCACCCCATCCGCTCACGCAATAGCCGCGCGGTTTTTTGGCAATGGCAATGATAGGGGTCGCCTTGGCGAAAATAGCGCTGGGGGATACCGTGGAAGGATAAAATCACACGCTCGACACTGCCCGTCACATGCTTCCGCATAGAGGCCTCAAGGGCATCAATATATCCGTCTTCATCGTAAAAGGGCGGGGCAACGCGGATAGAGGGTTGCCAAGCCTTTTGTTTTAAAATGCGACCTACTTCATCCACCACCGTGGCAGTGGTACTGCCAGAATATTGCGGATAAAGGGGCAGGATCAAAAGCCGGTCGCACCCTTTTGATTGAAGGGCATCAATTTTCTCCTCAAGGGAAGGCTCGCCATAGCGCATGGCCCAATCTATTTCCAAATGCCCGGCCAGTTCTGGGTCAGCCGCCTCACGAACCCCTTCTGCTTGGGCGCGAGTATAATAACGAAGAGGGCTTTCATTACTTTCTTCCCGCCAGATGCTTTTATACAATTTGGCGGTTTTCGCTGGCCGGGTGTTGAGGATAATTCCGTAAAGCAGCGGCAGCCAGAAGAGACGGGGATAATCCACCACACGGGTATCCGATAAAAATTCCCGCAAATATCGCCGAACAGCGCCTGTCTCTGGCGCATCGGGGGTACCTAAATTCACCAGTAAAACACCCACTTTTCCTAACCGCACAGGCGGATGGTCCGCCCCTCCATGGAGGGGGCGCATAGGCGGTAATGTATCCGATGGGCTGGGGGGCATTCCATTTTCCATTCTGCTTGCTAAGGTCATATAAAGACATATCTCAAGATATGCTCTGGTTTTAAAAAAGCGCCAATCGCCGCAACCTATTTGGAGGTAGTTCTATGGCCCGACCCTTTCACCGTTCTTTTTTGATGGCCCTTGTGCCGTTCACCGCCCTTGTTTTAGCGGCCTGTGCCACCTCTACCCCCTATGACGCCGCCAATGATCAAGGCTACGGCTTTTCTGAACAGCGGATCGAAGACGACCGCTATCGTATTGTTTTTAAAGGAAACTCCCTTACGCGGCGGGAGACAGTGGAAAATTACCTCCTCTACCGTGCGGCAGAAGTGACCGTTAAAAACGGGTATGACCACTTCATCGTGGTGGAAGATGATACTGAGAGAAGCACCACTTACACCCAAACGGGCAATGCTGGGTTTTTCCCCTATTACGGGTTTGGCCGTCCCTTCCCCTATTATGGTTATG
>JBCCMT010000286.1:0-3251 GCA_039026195.1 Pseudomonadota bacterium
GTCATGGTGGATTATTTCGGCAGTGATGATGCTTTTGAAAAAAATGTGGACCGTGAATATGAGCGGAATAAAGAGCGGTATACCTTCCTGAAATGGGGCCAAGGCGCCTTTGATAATTTCCGTGTTGTGCCTCCGGGGACAGGGATTTGTCACCAGGTAAACCTTGAATATCTTGGCCAGACGGTGTGGACAGCGGAAAAAGAGGGCGAAACCTTTGCCTACCCGGACACATTGGTGGGCACAGACAGCCACACCACCATGGTAAACGGTCTTTCCATCCTCGGCTGGGGTGTGGGCGGTATTGAGGCGGAGGCTGCTATGCTGGGGCAGCCCGTCAGTATGCTGATCCCTGAAGTGATCGGCTTTAAGCTCACTGGTAAAATGCCCGAAGGCGCAACGGCCACGGACCTTGTGCTCACTTGTACTCAAATGCTCCGTAACAAAGGGGTGGTCGGAAAATTTGTTGAATTTTATGGTGAGGGGGTTGCTAACCTCTCCCTCGAAGATCGCGCCACCTTGGGCAATATGTCCCCTGAGTTTGGGTCGACTTGCGCCTTCTTCCCGGTGGATGAGGAAAGCCTGCGGTACCTGCACGCCACGGGCCGTGACCAAGATCGGATTGAGCTGGTAGAAGCTTATGCAAAGGCCCAAGGCCTCTGGCGGAATGATGAGATAGAGCCTGTGTTCACCGACACGCTAGAGCTTGATCTTTCCACGGTGGTCCCGGTCATTTCTGGCCCCAAACGGCCACAGGATAAAATCCTTCTCTCCCAAGCGCCCCAAGGGTTTGAAACTGCCCTTGATAAAGAATATGGAAAGCTCGCCGAAAAAAATAAGCAAGTTCCGGTGGAAGGCGTGGACTACACCCTTGGCCATGGGGATGTGACCATTGCGGCGATTACATCGTGTACAAATACCTCGAACCCGTCGGTTTTGATTGCCGCTGGCCTTGTGGCCCGCAAAGCCAATGCATTGGGCTTGAAACGCAAACCTTGGGTGAAAACCTCCCTTGCGCCTGGGTCCCAAGTGGTAACGGATTATCTTGAAAAAGCAGAGCTGCTGGATGATTTAGAGGCCCTTGATTTCCACCTGGTGGGCTATGGCTGTACCACCTGTATTGGGAACTCTGGTCCCCTCCCGGCGCCGATTTCCAAGGCTATTAATGATCATGACTTGGCCGTGGCTTCAGTATTATCGGGCAACCGGAATTTCGAAGGCCGGATCAGCCAAGATATTCGGGCCAACTTCCTCGCCTCCCCGCCTCTTGTGGTGGCCTATGCCCTTGCAGGATCGATGAATATTAATCTGACCACAGATCCTTTGGGTCAAGATAAAGATGGCAATGATGTCTACCTAAAGGATATCTGGCCCACCTCTCTAGAGATTGCAGAGATTGTCAGCAAATGCGTGACCCGGGAGATGTTTGTGGAACGCTATGCAGAGGTCTTTAAGGGCGATGCGCAATGGCAAGCCATTGAGGCAGGCGGCGGCGACACCTATAGCTGGCCGTCTTCCACCTATGTGGCGAACCCCCCTTATTTTGAGGGGATGACCCAAACACCAAAAGACCCTGAGCCGATTAACGGTGCCCGGGTCTTGGCCTTGCTGGGGGATAGTGTAACTACGGACCATATCTCACCCGCCGGCGCCATCGCCCAAGACGGCCCTGCTGGACAGTATTTGCAAGAACGCCAGGTGCCCCCTGCGGAGTTTAACTCTTACGGCTCCCGCCGCGGGAACCATGATGTGATGATGCGGGGTACTTTCGCGAATATCCGTATTAAGAACAACATGCTCCCCGGTACAGAGGGCGGCATTACAAAATATGTCCCCACGGGCGAAGAAATGTCCATCTATGATGCGGCCATGAAATATAAAACTGATGGCACGCCGCTGGTGGTCTTCGGCGGGGAGCTTTACGGAAACGGCTCCTCCCGGGATTGGGCGGCGAAGGGGACAGTGCTGCTCGGTATTCGCGCGGTGATTTTCCAATCTATCGAACGGATCCACCGGTCGAACTTGATCGGCATGGGTGTTCTGCCCCTGCAATTTACTGGCGGAGACAGTTGGAAGAGCCTTGGCCTGACGGGTGAGGAAGAAGTCACCATCCACGGGGTGGAAACGCTTCAGCCGCAGCAAGAGCTGAAAGCTACCATCAAAATGGCAGACGGATCTTCGAAGGATATAACCCTCCTGGCCCGGATTGATACGGCTGATGAGCTAGATTACTACCGCAATGGCGGCATTCTTCACTATGTGGTGCGGAAGTTGGCAGCGTAAGTCACTTCGAATGCATTATTTAAAAGCCTGGGCTTCCAAACCCGGGCTTTTTTATTGAGAAGGCGCTAGGATCTAATCTTTTTCCGTCCCAAGAGCTTCAGGGCAAGATTTCGCCCGCCCTTTAAAGTCGGGTAAATCGCCTCTAAAAATCCTTGATGGGCGAGGTAGGGAAGGCCTGTCCATTTTGGGGCGAGGTTCGCGTGGATATAGGCCATGGCCGCCCCGCGGGAGAGGACGTGTCCCTCCACCTCCACAATAAAGCTCTCGTCAATGTCATGGCCTTGCGCAGCATAGGCTTCGACAAGGTCCAATCGCTCCCGCGCATTGATCAGTTCTACGTCGCCATGCCGCCTTTTCAGCTGGGTATATTGCGTATACTTCGCACAAAAAGGGCAATCGCCATCATAAAGAATACGGATCATGCGGGGTGCCTTACAGGTCTTTGGTCTTGCAATTCATCTATAAATATATGCACGCGATCCGGGTTGAGAAGAGCCAGATAGAATAAAATCATGGTGAGGGAATAGGTATCGACATTGAGCAAAAGCGCAAAACACAAATGTAAGCCAATGCCCAGTGGATAGGTGATTTTTGGCCATAGGCGGTAAAGCACGGCCACAGCGAGGTAATATTCAACCACCAGCACCATAAGGGACGCTGTGATAATAAGGGCGGGTAGGGTGATCACCTCATAAAGGGGGTGTCCTGCATATCCCCATTCCAGCACCCGCTCTAACCATTCCCCCTTAAAATAGGCGGGGATGGTTTTGTCGTAAGCCGCCCAAAAATAAAGAGCACTCATCTGCAAGGGGATAAGGCTTTGCGCCCACAGGGCGCCCCGCTCAGGGGGCGGAGGGATCCCGTCTTTTTCAGCTTTCTTCATTCTCAGCCATCGGTCAACGGACTAAGATCGTCCGCAAGGGCTAATCATCAACACAAAACAGCTGCCTAACATGAGATTATTGGAAAAC
>JBCCMT010000287.1:0-3225 GCA_039026195.1 Pseudomonadota bacterium
AAGGCCGATCACAAACTGAATACTGGGCCCAATAAATTGCAAAAACCCCAGACTGGCTAGCGTTAACCGTCGGGCCGCGATGGCAAACATAAGAAGGGGCAACACCGTTGCAGGTCCGGCAAAAGCGAGCAGGGCGCCTTTGGCAAAGGACGCTGTTTCAATAGAGGTGTCGGTGGTGTGAATAAGCCACCATAGATAAAGACCCGCAAAGGGTGCCAAGATTAAGGTTTCAATGAATAATCCAGGCATCGCCCCAATGGATAATTGTTTCCGGATAAGGCCATAGATGGTGAAACTTGTCGCGAGAAAGAGGGCAATGACCGGCAGCTTTCCTCCATAAACCGTCAGGACAAGGACACCAAGGGCGGCACACCCAATGGCGATCAATTGGGGGCGCCGCATGGGTTCGCCCAGAAATAAAGTTCCCACCAGCATATACATCAGTGGATTGATATAATAGCCCAAGCTGGCCTCAAATATCTGACCCCGATGCACAGCAACAATATAAATAAGCCAGTTGGCGCCCACCAGAAGCGCTGTTAACGCCAGGGGCAAAAGGATTTGTGGTGTTTGAAGTCCCTTGATCACCTCTTTGCCTTGTGATCTGGCCCAAATGATCAGGGCACCCACAGGCACAGCCCACAAAATGCGATGACTGAAGATCTCATTGGCGCTGGTGTCCCGCAGCGCGATAAAATAAAGGGGGAAGAACCCCCACGCAGTATAAGCGAGAAGAGCTGCGATGAGGCCTGTGCGTGTGTCATTCATGGGGCGCTCTTAAAGAGAGGGCGGGGGTAAATCTATTTCTTTATCGACGGGAACCTAACAAGTCTTTTGAAACAGGGTTAGTTTTCTGTGAATTTCACCTTTGCGATTTGGGCATTTGTTTTGACACAGCTGTAACATTCCCAAGGCATAAGAGGATTTTCATGTGCTGGGTTGGGCTTTGGTGGAGCTTTTGTGTATGCCGCGTTTTGGCTTAAGACATAACCTTTTGGGCGCTGTTTTTGTCGCCTTAACTGTAACTGCATGTTCATCGGGAGGCTCAGATAGCGGGGGGGAGGCTGGTACTGCTGGGGTTGTCTTTGATGAAAACTCTCCCACGGCCGTTAAATCTGTTGCCGCGGCGAGTGGTTTTTTAAGCCGCGCCACCTTTGGGGCCGCCCCTGAAGAAGCCGATGCGTTAAATGGTTCTGATCAAACCTCTTGGTTGCGACGAGAAATCTCTAAACCAGCCACCCTTTATCTTCCCCCCTTAAACAATATGGCCGCCAATGGGGATAAACTTCCGAATAAAGCCCATAGTGACTTATTTTGGGATGCCATGGTGGGGGCGGATGACCAATTGCGCCAGCGTGTGATGTTTGCCCTTTCGCAAATCATCGTTGTTTCAGATCAAAGCATCAATAATCGCCCCCGCGCCATGGCCTATTACATGGATATTCTATCCCGGAATGCCTTTGGTAATTACAAAACCATTTTGGAAGAGGTGACCTACTCGCCTGCGATGGCGTCATACCTCACCTATAAAGGGAACCGTAAGGGGGATGAAAAGTCAGGCCGTATGCCCGACGAAAACTACGCACGGGAACTGTTACAGCTTTTCACCATTGGGTTGGTGGAGCTAAATATGGACGGGTCGGTCAAGTTAGGCAGTGGGGGAGAACCCATTGAGACCTATACAAACCAAGATGTCACAAATCTGGCTCGCGTCTTTACAGGTCTCTCGGTGAGAGCAGATAATATCTGGGGAAAAAATGCAGTAGAGGATGCCTATTTCCGGCCCCTTCAAACCTTCCCTGACGAACACTCACCCTTGGATAAGAACTTTTTAGGCACCACCATTGCCGGGGGGCTGCCGCCCCATGAGACAATCTCCCAAAGCCTTGACCATATCTTTGCGCATCCGAATTTAGCGCCCTTTATTAGCCGACAGCTTATTCAGCGTCTGACCGCAAGTCACCCAGAGCCTGCTTATATTTCCAGGGTGGCCACGGCCTTTGAAACGGGCACCTATCGCGCGCAAAATGGGGTGAGTTTTGGCCGCGGTGAACGGGGGGATTTAGAGGCAACGATTGCCGCTATTTTGTTGGATGAAAGCCTGGTGAATGAGCCCACTGAGGTTGCATCCATTGCGAGCGGGAAGGTACGAGAGCCGATTTTACGCTTTGTGCATTGGGCGCGTGCTTTTAATGTTTCCTCCATTGATGCGTCAAACGAAAAGAATTTAAGAGATACGGGTGATCCTGGTCGATCTTTAGGTCAGCACCCTTTACGTTCTCCATCCGTCTTCAATTTCTATCGCCCTGGCTATGTAGCACCGGGCACAGAAACAGGCGCGCGTTCTCTGACCGCGCCGGAATTCCAGCTCGTTAATGAAAGTTCCGTTGTCGGATATGTAAACTTCATGACGCGTTTTGTGCGCAATGAAGAATGGCGGTGGAAAGATAGAGATCGTCCCACTTATGTGCCAGATTATAGCCGCGAGATTGCTTTGGCCGACGACCCTGCTGCCCTCGTTTCCCACCTTGATGACCTGTTAATGGGCGGGCGGATGTCTCAGGTTACCCGCGACCGTATCGAGGAGGTTATGCTTGAAATCCCCTTACGGATGGATGACCCAGAAGATCTTGCAGAGGATCGCTTATCCCGCGTGCATGTGGCGGTGACGATGGCCATCACCTCCCCATCCTTCATTGTTCAACGCTAACTAAAGGCGTATTCGACATGGTATATATTAACCGTAGACGATTTTTAAAAACCACTGCTGCCATTTCCATGGCCTCTGGCACATCTGCCCTGGCCACTTTAAACAGGGGGAAGGCCTATGCCGCAGATGTGAGCGGCTATAAGGCCCTTGTGTGTGTCTTTCTAAAAGGGGGGATCGATCATGCCGATACGGTTTTGCCCTATGATCAGTCCTCCTATGATGATTTAAAGGCGGTACGGCCTAATCTTTTTGACGCTTATGCTGGGGCGCCCCAGGCGTCGTCACGGGATCGGTCTGAATTGCTTTCTCTCTCATTAGAGAATGGGGGCGATTTCCCGGGGCGGCAATTTGCGCTACCCTATTCCTTAGAACCCTTGCATTCCCTTTTTGAAGCTGGGGATGCCGCGATTATTGGCAGTTTAGGGCCGCTGATCGAGCCGACGCGCCGTTTACCTGATGACAGCTATACGGGGCGTCTGCCAAAGCGGCTTTTCTCCCATAATGATCAGCAGTCC
>JBCCMT010000288.1:0-3221 GCA_039026195.1 Pseudomonadota bacterium
CTTCCTCTTTGTAAAGATCAAGGGTTGCAATGCCCGCGGCCGCTGCAACAGGATGGCCAGAATAGGTATATCCATGGAAGAGCTCAATGGCTTGTTCTGGACCGTGCATCAGGGCCTCACGAACATGGTCCTGCGCCAACACAGCCCCCATGGGGATCACCCCATTGGTCAGACCTTTGGCGGTGCCGATCAAATCGGGTGTGACGCCAAAGCGTTCAGAAGCAAAGCTGGCGCCGATCCGACCAAAAGCGGTAATCACTTCATCAAATATGAGAAGAATACCATGTTGTGTACAGATTTCTCTTAACCGCTCAAGATATCCAACCGGTGGGGGGAGAATACCCGTGGACCCAGGTACAGGTTCAACAATCACAGCTGCGATAGTGCTTGGGTCGTGCAGAGCGCAAATGCGCTGTAATTCTTCCACAAGGTGAAGCCCCCAACTGGGCTGACCTTTTGAAAAAGCATTATGCTCTAGATTGTGGGTATGCGGCAAATGATCAACCCCAGGGATCAGGTTTGCACTAAAGGCTTTTCGGTTGGGCGAAATGCCGCCCACAGAGATACCCCCAAAATTAACGCCGTGATATCCACGTTCTCGGCCAATAAACCGTGTCCGTTGCCCTTCTCCCTTCGCGCGGTGATAGGCAAGGGCAATTTTCAGGGAAGTGTCCGCTGATTCAGAGCCTGAATTGGTGAAAAAGGCAGAGGTAAATCCCTCAGGTGCCATATTGGTCAAGCGCTCTGCCAATTCAAAGGCCTTATCATTGCCCATTTGAAAGCCCATGGACAAATCCAAAGTGGCGACTTGATGCTGCACAGCCTCCACAATTTTAGGGTGACAATGACCAGCCCCTGTGGTCCACAAACCTGAGAAGGCGTCATATATTTTCCGCCCATCATCGGTTTGATAATAATGACCCTCTGCCCCTGTGATAATACGAGGCTGCTTTTTAAAATCTCGATTGGCTGTAAACGGCATCCAATAGGCATCAAGATTCGGGGAATTAGGGGTTGGGTATTCGTCTAACATTTAGGTCACCATCCACTGTTAAAAGGAATAAAGCTCCCTAACGGTTTACCCGTTCATGAACATGTTCAACAACTCGTTATTTTTTATAAGTTAAGTCATTGTTTTTATTGAAATGTGATTTGTATTTGTTTTATATAATAAACACTTTTAAGGTGGTTTTCGAGCAGCTTTCTATCTTTTGAAAAGAGAATTATATGAGCGAAGAACCTCACCAAAGTGAAGACATTGGCCAGCGTGTTAAACTTGTTCGGTCAGCCTACGGTTTTTCTCAACGTCAATTGGCAAAGCGATCTCAGGTTGCAAACGCAACAATATCCCAAATTGAGTCTGGGAAGGTTAACCCCACTGTCGGTATGCTGAAAAAAATCTTAGATGGTATTCCCATCACTTTATCTGAGTTTTTTACCTTTGACGGCAAGCAAGCCGCGGACAAGGTTTTTTATCGGGCCCATGACTTGATTGAAATATCAGAAGGCGGGGTCTCCTATCGCCAAATAGGGGGGAATTTGGCCAATAAATCTATCCAGCTGTTGCGTGAAATTTACCAGCCTGGGGCCCATACGGGGCGTCACGAGCTCAAGCATGAGGGAGAGGAATGCGGTATTATTTTGAAGGGCGCGCTCAAAGTAACGGTTGCAGGCACCTCTCGGATCTTAACGGCAGGCGAGGCCTATTATTTCAACAGCGACCAACCTCATTCGTTTAAAAATGACGGGACGGAGGTGTGTGAGCTTATCAGCGCGTGTAGTCCCCCCAGTTTTTAATATCTCTTCGAATATAATGCATTGATATTGCTTGAAAAAATTTATATCTGCTTAGATTTTTTTCAATAATCACCATGGCAGCTGTCCATTGCATGAGGGGGGATGACGCTTTAAACAAAGATATTTATACATTTATCTTCGTCGCTAGCCCCTTTTGCGAAGGGGAACCCAAACCTGTTAAAGGCTAACCTATGAGTGAAAATACCGCTGTTCGGAAACGGCTTGCGCCGGCTGATCGGGAAAGAATGATTATTGATGTCGCCATCGAATATTTTGCAGAAGTTGGGTTGAGCGGGGATACAAGGGAATTAGCAAAACGTATTGGGATCACGCAACCCTTACTCTACCGGTATTTTCCGACCAAAGAAGATCTTATCGAGGAAGTTTTTAATGAAGTTTACTTGGCCCGCGTTCAACCGGATTGGGCCAATTTAATTATCGACCGCGATATTCCTCTGCGAGATCGTCTGATAGATTTTGCGCATAAATATACAAAGATTACCTTTCAAGAAAAATGGATACGGATTTATGCCCATGCTGGCCTCAAAGATGCCAAACTTAATCAGCGATATATTAAAACCGTTACTGAGCCTTTTTTAAAGAAAATATGTGGGGAGCTACGGCATCATATTGATCCTGAAGCCTCCCACGGGCGGGTAAATGCAACAGAGCTAAATCTTGTTTGGATATGGCATGGGGGCCTTTATTATTGGGCTATTCGGAAATATATTTATCATGCGAAAAACCTTGGGTCGCTAACGGATTTAATTAATCATAGTGTTGATGGATTAATCGGCAGTTTTGAAAGCTATTATAAATCTTCCAAAAAATAACGATTATCTTCTTACAGATGACTAAGTTGCATTAACAGCAACATCCTTCTTTGCAGCATTCCGTATATTTACAAGTTCGTCAATGCGATCATAAAATCTTATGAACGCATAGCCCACTGCAAATACCATCAAACCCATAATGATGTAAAAGGATGTCCAATCAAGGGCCCCTGCCACAAGACCATAAAGGGCCGGGGCAAGACTAATCCCTAAAAAAGCAGCACTGGCCATAATCGTGTAATCAGTGGCCGTTTGCGTAAGGCAAGTCCATCTATAAAGCGCCGTGATGAGCAGCACCAAAAAGAAGGGGGAGGCAAAACCCCATACAAAAATGATTGCTGTTAGGGTTTGAAGAGAGGGATTGGGGAGGGTGGAGAGAAGAAGCATCCCTGATATCCCCGCAAGGGTGATCCAGATTAAAATCCAGGCTGTTTTTTTCAATCCTTGCCAGTTTACAATGACCGCTGCGACACACGCGCCGATTAGTCCTGAAATGGTTTGGGGGACCCCTAAAGCATACCCGACTTGCGACAAATCAAAACCGATATCGACCAAGAAAGCAGAGGGCGCTTGAATGAGGGTATAGGTCAC
>JBCCMT010000289.1:0-3219 GCA_039026195.1 Pseudomonadota bacterium
GTGCTTTCATAAAGCACGCCGCCAGCGAAAAAGAGGCCTTGGGTGAACGCCTCCTGGTCATGGGGGTAAGTGTTGATAATCTCCGCCGTGTAGACGGTGGGGCGACCCTGTTCGGTCGCAACGGGCACTTCGGCAGTCGTAGTTGCGGTGGGCTGGGCCTCACCGCGACAGGCAACGAGAAACAGGACGGAGAGAAGAACACGCACTTTCATGGGGAGACTGTAGCCTGATCTGGGGGGAGAGGAAATGGTGGATGACATTCGGCTTCCTTCCGCTCATCCCGGTTTCGAGCAATAGCGAGAAAACCAGGATGAGCGGCAAGGGGGCGAAATTTGCTAATTCTCTCGGCCTCTCTCTCCGCTTCCCCGCGGCTTGACCGCGGGGTCCAGCACCTGAGGGTTGTCACTAAAGACATTCCGGTGGAGTTGTTTGCTTAAATTCTGCATAAAGATGGTAGTTTCTATTACACTGAGAGGGTCAGAGATGGACCCCGCGGTCAAGCCGCGGGAAGGCGCACTCTGCGAGTCATAGGAAGCTAGTAGCTTCTCAGCCCAAACTAACCTTACGTCCGCCAGCGGAGGGTGCTGGGCTGTACCGGGTTTTCAAAGCCCGCTGCCCCTTGCGCGCTATAACTGCGCTTGAGCTGCATATACCATTGCGCGGGGCGGTCGGCCTCGCCCACATAGGTCATGGTGGGGTTCGCTTCGATAATATTTTGGTTTTGCAACCGCAATATGGCGCCATCTTGCCCTAAAAAGGTTTTGGCCAAAGGATAGGCAAAGGGCTTAATCACAGATAAAAGCGGCATGTTCCAAAAAAACATCTGGGTAATGAGGGACTTCCCCTCTTCCCGAGGCGTGATGGCCGTGAGGCCTAAGATCGTGTATTTCTCATTCCGGATGGTCTCTAACCGTAAGCCTGGTAGGCGGAATTCAATCTCTGTCGTGGCCGCTCCGCCGATGAGCTTATAGGCTCGACCATTGGAGGAGGGCGTGTGGGGGAGCATCCGGAAGCCCATTTCAGTGGGCGCATAATCCTTTACCTTCTCTTGTGCTTTGGCGGGGTTACGCCAAAACCATTGTTGATGAACATAAGGGGTATGCGCCGCATCCACCAGGCCAATGACCGCTTCGTCATAGGGCCCCTCCGCCCATGCCGTGACCACCATTTTCGGGGATGTACCCGGAATATCCTCTGGAATATGGGGCGCGGGCAGGTCGGGGATGCCCCCAAACCGCTTTATATCCTTAGGGATATAAATCCAGATCAGGCCCTTTTCTTCATGCACGGGATAGGCGGGGCTGCGCAATTTTTCATGCGGCACATCTTCACTGTCGCTCAGCGCCGGGATTTTCCGGCAGGTGCCATTCTCCACATCAAAGCGCCAGCCATGGTAGGGGCATTCGACGCATACCTTGCCGCCCTCCACCGTCTGCCGTCCCGCGGAAAGAGGGGCGGCCCGGTGGGCGCAGACGTCCCGCAAGGCAAAGATCTGGCCTTGGGTCGTCCGTCCCAAGACGACGGGCTCCCCCAAAAAATAATGTCGTGCCATTTTCCCTGGCTTGATGGCTTTGGCAAGGCCCGCGAAATACCAAATATCCCGTAAGGGGGCGGATTTTGTGGTCAGCGGCGCGCTCATCGGGCAAGCTCATCAATGGCGGCCATCAGCCGGGTAAGGTCATCGGGGGAGGAGAGGCGGTGGTCCCCCTCCTTCGCCAGGGTGACGGTGACGTCTGGGCTATCAATATGCTCCGCATACCGTACGGCATGTTGCCAGGGAACCACATCATCCTTCATCCCCGTCAGGACCCGCACAGGGCATGGGACGGCAAGAGGCTGGTCCAGCACTTTATTCTGCGCCCCATCGTCAAACATCGCCTTGGTATAGACCATTTCGCTGTTATCAAATTCAGACGGGATGGCGATGCGCCCTTCGCTTTGTAGGGTGGCCCACTGGTCCTGAGGCCATTGATCGGGGGTCAGCTCTGTCGCAAAATCTGGAGCCGGGGCAATCAGGATAAGCCCCGCTAACCGCTCCGGGTGCTGACGGGCCAAAAGCCCCGCAATCCATGCGCCCATGGAGGAGCCGATGAGGATTTGTGGCCCCGAAGTGTGGGTGGTGAGGATATGGCGCGCATCTTCCGCCCAGCGGCTGATGGTGCCGTCTTCAAAGTCGCCGTCACTTTCCCCATGGCCTGAATAATCAAATCGGCAATAGGGTAGCCCCCGGGCCCGCGCATGGGCGTCAATGGCTTCCGCCTTGGTGCCTCGCATGTCAGAGGCATAGCCGCCGAGCCATAAAAGACTGGGGCCCTCTCCCTCCACGGTGAGAGTGGCAAGTCCCCCATGGGGGCCATCAATCATCTTCGCGCGAGGTTCGAACTTGTCATTCATAGCTTACCTGTTAGAGCATCAGATGATGAATTGAAATCATCTGATGCTCTAAGATTTTTTGTTGGTCGCGCCGGTTGAGCGAAAAACCGGCTTCCACTTTTTCGCCCGGCGCTCTAGCAAAAGAAGTATGAATCACAAGGTAAAGACCCCCGGAAAAGAGGGCATGACCATCTTGCAAGTCATTCCAGCGCTGGAAACGGGCGGCGCGGAACGCACCGTTTTGGAAGTGGGCGCTGCGATGGTGGCCGCAGGCGGGCGGTCTCTCGTCGCCTCCGAAGGGGGGGGGATGGTGGCCCAGCTAGAGGCGGAGGGCTCTCAGCATTTCACCCTGCCGGTGGCGTCGAAGAATCCGCTGGTGATGTGGAAAAATCGGCGGGCGCTGATGGAGATTATCCAGAAAGAGGCCGCCTCCCTCATCCATGCCCGCTCCCGCGCGCCGGCCTGGAGTGCCCTTTGGGCGGCGCGAGCGACCTCTATCCCCTTCGTCACCACCTATCACGGGATTTACAATGCAAAGAGTGAAGCAAAACGGCTTTATAATTCTGTCATGGCGCGGGGGGACCGGGTGATTGCCAACTCCGCCTATACGGCCGAGACGGTCAAAGCCGCCTATGGTGATGCCCCCTTTTTTGATGACAGTCGCCTCGTGGTGATTCCCCGCGGGGCGGATTTGACCCGATTTGACCCCTCTCGCTTGGATGAGGCCCGGAAAAGCGCGGTGGCGCAGCCCTTTGGCGGGCAGGGCGCCTACCGCATTTTGCTCCCCGGCCGACTGACTGACTGGAAAGGCCAACGGGTCCTCATCAAAGCGGCAGGGCTTTTGCA
>JBCCMT010000290.1:0-3217 GCA_039026195.1 Pseudomonadota bacterium
AAATTTTGACCTCTCCCAAGGGAGAGGTTTAGAGCCCGTCCCCCATCACCTCTCCCTTGGGAGAGGTCAAAATCTTTGATTTTGGGTGAGGGAAAATGAAAGATTAAATTCATGACTGCTTATTTTCCATGAATTGATAGAAATTTGTCTGCACCCTTTTCGCGACATCCTCTATATTACCTGTCGCGTCGATAAGGACACAGCGTTCGGTTTTCTCAGCAATTGTTCTAAAAGCTTTTGCAACATACTCATGATAAGCATTTCCTTTAGCTTCAAAGCGGTCAGCGACACCTCGGGCGGAGGCGCGTTCAAGGCCAATTTCCGGTGATAGATCAAAAACCAAAGTGAGATCTGGCATGTGTGTACAGACTATATTTTCTAGCGATGTTGCAATATCCGGATCAAGTCCTCCCCCTCCAACTTGATAGGCCAATGTTGAATCGGCAAACCGGTCGCAGAGCACAATCTCTCCTCGGTCTAGCGCAGGTAAGATCACCTCCCGCAAATGGGCGTCCCGCGCCGCATTCATCAATAGGGCTTCGGCGAGCGACGACCAATTGGCCTCAGGGTTAAGTAAGGCTGCGCGCACTGCCTCCCCCCCCGCTGTGCCGCCAGGTTCCCGCGTCAAGCAAACCTGGTGCCCCTCAGCGCGCAATTTCTCTGCCAACAGCGTAATTTGCGTGGACTTCCCTGCCCCCTCCGGCCCCTCAAAGGTGATGAACAGCCCCCTCATGGCGTTAACTGTTCTTCAGGCGGGGTGAAAAGCAATTTTAACCCGAGCTTCATTTTGGCCACCACCCCTAGGCTTTTTACCTTTTCACGCGTGTAAAGAGGATATTCGCGTTTAGGCTCACCGGGCATGGTCAATTCCAAAATCGCGACTTGCTCCCCTTCTGGGATGGGGGCTGAGATGGGGCCGGGATAGACAATTTTCGCCCTGGCGGCGTCCAATTGCTGGCGATGCAGCGTGAAAAGGACGGGCACATCGATCACGAGGGGAACGCTTTGCACCTGGCCGCCAAAGACTTCAGCTTCGCCAACCACATCACCGGCTGCAAAGAATTGCCTTGTATCAAATTCACTAAAGGCCAATCCCATCATGCGGGTGGCTTCCCGTCGTCGATCATTTTCACTGTCTAGGCCCGTGACCACAATAAATCGCCGAGCCCCATCTTTCGAAGCTGTGCCAACCAAACTATAACCTGCATCATCGGTAAACCCCGTTTTTATACCATCCGCCTGCGGAAAGGTTCTTAAGAGGGGGTTGCGATTGGCTTGCGTAATCTCTGACCAGGTAAATTCAGGGAGGCTGTAAAGGTAGCGATAGTCCGGGTGGCGATGCCATAATTGATGCGCCAAGCGGGCAAGGTCTTTAGCACTCATCTTCTGGTCCGGGTGGTCTGCCCCGGTGGGGTTATGAAAACGAGACGCCTTCAGGCCCCAACTTTTTGCCCGCTCATTCATTACTTGGGCAAAGGCCTCTTCTGATCCTGCAATATTTTCAGCCAGCACAATGGCTGCATCATTGCCCGAGACCGTCATCACCCCTCTTAACAAATCTTCGACTTGGATTTCTGTGTCCACCAGCACAAACATTTTAGAGCCGCCTGTGCGCCAAGCTTTTTCCGAAACCCGAAAAGGCGTTTGCGGCGTCAGCTCGCCTTTTTCAATAAGGTCCAAAACCACCGCAACGGTCATGAGCTTACTCATGGAAGCAGGGGAAATGGGAATGTCCGCTGCTTTTTCAAATAAAATCTTGCCGCTTCTATCGTCTAATATAACGGCATGGGGTGCTTTGGTGGTGAAATAGCGCTCCGCATACGCATTACCTATGCTGAGAAGTAGCGCTAAAAAAGGGATCCATACATATTTACGCACGAAACAAGGCCTAATCTTTTTGACCTTGTTCTACAATATGTGCATCGGAAAAGCCTGCGTTTTGGGCGGTTTTTCGCGCTTCTTGGGCGGCAAATTCGTGAGAATAGGGACCTAAGCGCACATGATGGCGAGAGGTTGCGCCGAAATTCACCGTTTCAATGGTGACAGGGATGACCCTGGGCAATTGCATGGCGGCGGCTTTTGCGTTTTGCGCCGATTGAAACACCCCAAGCTGCACATAGTATTGAGAAGAAGGAGCTGTCTTCTGAGGGGGGGCGTCTGTGATGGAGGGAAGGTTGACGACTTCGACATTGCCGGCGGGGGGCCCACTCCACGCAACGGGTATAGGTTCAAGCCCCGGCGCTGCGACCGCTTCGACAAGATGGGTGAGCTTTTCCGTGGGCGGTGCTGGTGCTGGCGCCACATAAGAAGGGGCAGGTGCCTGGCGGGGCATCGGCGGTGTTCGCTCTACCGATACAAGCTGCACATTAGGTCTTAAGGCTGCAAAATTCTCCCGCTCCCCTACCCGCAAAATGGCGTGATCGAGATCAGCGGGCCCTAAATATTCCACGCGAACTTTGGCGAGCCCCTTTTCCCTTGTCCCCAGGCGCGTGGCCGCCGCGCGGGAAAGATCGATAATGCGATTGCCAGCGTAAGGTCCCCGATCATTCAGGCGCAAAACCTCACTTCGGCCGTTTTCCAAATTTGTAACCCTCACAAGGGAAGGTAAAGGCAAAGTCTTATGGGCCGCCGTTAGACGGTCCATATCGAAAACCTCTCCATTGGCGGTAAGGCGACCATGGAATTTCGGCCCATACCAAGAGGCAATGCCTACAGCATCATATGATGGGTCAGCCTTTGGCACATAGGTAATGCCCTTAATGGTATAGGGATTGCCCACCTTGAGATGTGGGTTCGGGGTCACAGCTGCGCGCCGTTCTGGGCCGACACTCGCACAGGCCGTTAAAAGCGCCAGGAGGAGAAACCCAAAGGACCGCCGATAAAGATGCATCATACCCATGACCAGTATTCCATTGTTAAACCTTACCTTTGGAAAATGGCGCCAACAAGCTTAACCTCTGGTTAAAAGGCCTGCGCCCAAACGGAAAATGGGTTTCATTCTTGTTCACTCTTGCCCTGTGCCCCCCGCCTGCTATAGCCCCCTTAACGAAAATATACCCCGCAAGAAAGAGGATTTCCATGGCGAAGATCAAGGTCGCAAACCCTGTTGTTGAACTCGATGGCGATGAGATGACCCGTATCATCTGGCAACTTATCAAAGACAAGTTGATCCATCCCTATCTCGATATTGATCTGCACTATTATGACCTCGGCATGG
>JBCCMT010000291.1:0-3209 GCA_039026195.1 Pseudomonadota bacterium
CGGGGTAAGCCGCCCCCCATGCGCTTAAGGGGAGAAGGCAAAGGAATCCCAAGAGGAAAAGGGTATGGATCACGGGGAGGCATTGTCGAAGACGGGGGGGGACCCGGTGACGGCGAATATGCTCAGCTCGCCCTCGTCCGTAGGCAAAATATTGCCGCCAAAGGGCCTTCACCGTTTCCCGGGGGTAATAGCCAATGCGGAGGTCGGCCTCTAACCAAATGCGGCCCCCTTGGGCCCGCAGGCGTGTATCATATTCCGCATCCTCATTAGCAATCATATTCTCATTGTACCCGCCTAGGGATAAAAATGTGTCACGCCAAAACCCGGCATGGTGGCCATGGTCGACAAAGCCCGACTGGGTGCCGCCCCGGTGGGGGGCGCCGCCACTGCCGAGGGGGGTGTCAACCACCATGGCGTTGGCTTTTCCAAAAGCCGTGGCCTCGGGCCGTGCCATCGCATCCATGGGCACCACCAAACTATCTGCCTGCGTTTTTATTAATCGTCGGGCAACATTTAGAACAAAGTTGGGGGGGTAGACCGCATGGGCATCACAGCGGATAAGAATATCTCTTGTGAGCCCCGCTTGTGCAGCGGCTTTATTCACCGCAGCCGCTTGGCGTTTTTTGAGATTGTCTTGCAGTGTCAAGTTTGGGTGAGTGGCGCAAAGCGCTTGGACGTGACTTTTCGTTTGATCTGTGCTCCCCCCATCCATAACCACGAATTCCACTTCTGCCAAAGCCTCTGACCCGGTCATAAGAGAGAACAGCGTATCTTGAATAAAAGCGCCTTCATTGAAGGTGGGGATGACCACATAAATATGTCTCGCCAGGGCCCTGTCCGAAAGCGCTTTCAGATCAGTTATGGTTCCAAGCTCATCAAACACGCTATCTCTTTCTTCCGTCAGGTTTATATACGGCGTAATCTGCAGGTCCCATTCCATTTTAAGGGATAAATGCATCTTAAACGCGAATTTTCTGACCGATTTCGTGAAAGAGCAGTAGTTGTTACCAGATCCCCCCATTGTGGCGTGAATCTTGCGCATAGGCCTTTCATGACGGCGTCTTCTTATCCTCCCCTTGGCCCCCTCCGGTCGCCTTCGCCCCCCTGGGCATGGGCGGATCGGGGGCAAAATAGCCTTTTGGATTTGGTTGTGGTCATTTTAGGCTTCGTGATTTTGCCGCTTGATTTCCCGGCTGCTCAACCTTTGCGCCTTCCCATGACCTTATGTGTCCTCGGCTATGCTGGCCTTCACTGGCGCAGTCTCCTTCCCCTTTTGTGGCAGGGGCGATGGGTCTTCATGCTGCCAGGCTATTGCTTCTTATCGATGTTATGGGCGGATAGTCCGCTCTCTGCTCTCCGCCATGGGGGGCTGATCACTTTTACCATGATATTTGCCGGCCTTGTGGCCGCAAGATTGGATGTGAGGGGGATCACCTTAGCCCTGTTTTTAAGCCAAGGGGGGTTAGCGCTTGCCTCCCTCACAAGTATGGCGGTGACATGGGTGGGGGGCCTTGATGGGGGGTGGGCCGTGGTGGGAATATTTCCCCATAAAAATGTGCTCGGACAACGGATGTTATTTTTGATTTTATCCGCGGTGGCGATCATCACCACCCGCGGCTATGCCTCCCCCCTTAAGCTGCTTGCCTTTGGCGTGGTGCCCTTGGGTCTTTATCTCATCGCCCTGTCGCTTTCTGCCACGGCTGTTATTTTGTTGGCGGGCGCTCTCCCCTTAGCGCTGATCCTCGCCTTGCTATGGCGGCCAGCCTTAGACGTTGAGGGGGCTCGGTCGCTTATTGTTTTAAGCGGCATGGTGGTGATGAGCCTTGGGCTGTTGTTTTTGATGAATGGCCTTGGGGTTGACCCTGTGGATGATGTCCTTGGTGCGTTTGGGAAAGACCGCTCCCTCACCGGGCGGACAGATATCTGGGCAGTGGCCAATGACGCCATTGCAAAGCACCCCCTTTTAGGGGTCGGTGCTGGGAATTTTTGGCAAGCCGATAATTACGCCGCCGCCCGGCTGGCCTCTCAATTTGGGGTGATGGGAGAGCAATTTTATTTCCATAACCTCTATTACGAACTGATGGTTCACTTAGGTGGCCTGGGGCTGATTATCGCTCTTTATACCTATGGTCGAGGTGTGGCGATGATTGTAGGGGACTGGTGGCGGCGTCAACGATATGCTGAACCCTTATTCATTAGTCTGACAAGTGTCTTCTTTATTCAAAGTTTTACGGAGTCAGAGCTTTTTAACTCCCTCGTCTTGGCGCCCATCTTGTTTTGGGTCATGGTTTTCTCAGCGATAAAATCGCATGGGGTAGCCAGGGCCGAAAGCCTTGCCGCCATACCGCCACAAAAAGACTTGTCTCCCACAGAAAATGGATACTGATCAAGGTTAGGGTCACGCCCATCACCCCGAAAGGACTTGAAATAATGGTGCCGAAACTGAGGAGGATGAGGGCAAAGGCTGTGGTTTTAAAAATGATTTTAGTCTGCCCCGCAGCGGTCAAAATCATGAGGGAGGGGCCAAAAAAAGCTGAGATGAGGGGGATGAAAATGAGAAGTCTTAATATGATCACCCCCTCCTCATAGGCGCCCCCAAAAAAAGAGAGGATAAAGGGCGCGAACAGATAAAGAATAAGGCTTCCCCCCCCAATGCTTAAGGCGCTGAGGCGAACCATTTGATGGGTGAGCTGCGTTGCCGGCCGCCATTCACCTTCCCCAATATGGGCAGACAATTTAGGGGAGATGACCATGGTGGTCGCCGCAGTGATCATCCGTAAAAGGAGGGCCACCCGAAGGGCAATGGCCAATATCGCCACATCATCTTCCCCCAAAGCGGCACTGGCCAGTAAGCTCACCAAATTCGGAAATTCATCAATAAAGAGAACGGTGAGCATCAGCACAAGGCCTGTGCGTTGCCATTCGGCATTTGGGGGCAGGGGGGTTTTAGGCCGCGCAGGTAAAATCGTCTTCAAAAAGAACAGCTGATAACTCGCCGCCCCCGCAAGGGCAAAAACAGAGGCCGCCAGCCCCATTTCAACGGACATCATGCCAAGGCTCGCGATTATCCCTAAGCTGAAAAGGTACAGCAAGGGCCGCAGCCCCATGAGGGAGAAGGCACTCTGCTGGATTTGCCCAAGACTGTGGGAGATAAGGCTTATACTGCGTAACAGGGCCGAACCCAGCGGCATCAGCGCGATGAAGAGGAG
>JBCCMT010000292.1:0-3206 GCA_039026195.1 Pseudomonadota bacterium
AAAAAGGGAACTCATAACACCTCCAAACGTTCAATTCTCATGACAAAACATCAAAATGATACTAAGTTGACAAAGGAAGAAGCCCGCCAAGGGGAGCGGATTAAAGGAATGCCTTCTGTTCTTACAATTTCCACTTTAACAGTGACAGTTATTTTTCTTATTTTGCTGTTGATGAATATCTAAGATTTTTTTGTCGTCTCATCTTTAGGGTGAGCCGGTTACCCTCTTAAAATACGCGACATTTTATTGGCTTGATTTTAAGGCGGTAGCTGCCATTTTAGCGGATGGCAAAAATATCACCTTCTCAAGGCTTAGCTTTTGAAACAATGCGGCCCACCTCTATCGGGCGAGCCTCTTTTTCGGATGAGCCCTCCCCTGCGGATGAGGATAACGACTTTTTATTTCACGCCTATCTTCATCCGAACCGATCTTTGTCCCGTATGGGGTTTCGACAGGTAATGGCCTTGATTATTAGTGTAAATTTAATGAATGGGATCATCTATTTCACCCTTGGGGCCTGGCCTGTTTTCATATTTTGTCTTATTGATATTCTTATTGTCTGGCTGGCCTTTACCTTGTCTTACCGTCAGGGGCGGAGACATGAACGCATTATGCTGACGAAAGACAGTCTATGGGTCTCTCGCGTCCTCCCCTCAGGTCATGAAACAAGATGGAAGTTATCCCCTTTCTGGACAAAGGTGGAAATTGCCCGACCCATCGCCCACGAAAGTCAGATTCGGTTGATCGAAAAGGGTAAAACCCTCATTATAGGGAGCTTTCTTTCCCCCGAAGAGAGAGGGGAACTCGCAGATGCCCTTACCGCGGCGCTGCGAACCAAGCTTTGATATTGTATTAAATCACTAAATAAGAAGTAATTTCTTATATTGCCGTATTCGGTGGGAAAAAGGTCCCTTGCCTTTTTCGCATCCGCCTCATCATTACCATTTGGGCAGCCCCATTGCCAAAGGGCTAAGGTCGACCTCATATATCCCCTATGGTCAGCTATCTTATTTTCGCAATTCTCTTTTTTAGCGTAAGCTATGGGCTTTACAGGCTTTGGCGACGGCGGGTGGATGGGGACATCACCCACGGGGCGCAATCGGAGTGGGATCGGCTTTCCCGGCAAGATGAAGCCCTTTTGAAGGGGCTCACCCCTTCATCATTTCAAGATATTTATGCGCACACTTTTACCCCCCGATTTCCCGGATATGTGGTCGCTTGTATCGGTATCTTCCTTTTAGGCACGCCCCTCGTCTTAGGCTTTTTGGAAGGGATGCTTTATCTTGCCACCCTGTGGGAGTGGCTGCCTCAACCTGGGGAGATGGCCACAGAGCTTTACATGAATGCGGACGGCGCCTCTGTGGTGCGAAAGGTCAGCCCAGAGACCCTCTCTTACATTATGCAAGATTGGAGTGGGTTTTATTTTTTCTTTGGGATTTTATTCTTTTGGATTGGGATCGTATTTATGATGATGCGTCGCTATCATGCGAAAGAGCGGGGGACCCTTCGGGAAGAGATTTTGCGCCGTCGATAGGGCCATCTGCGGGGGCTGATCCTTCATAGCCGCCCTCATAAACAGTGCCCGCCCGCGCAGGATCAAAGACGAAAATACGGTCACAATACCCACATTCCGCATACCCCTTATCCCCAATGGTATAGAACACTTTTGGATGTCCCAATGCACCGCCAGGACCTTGGCACGCCACATGGGTTTGGTCCGTGAAAAAGATTTCCATGGCCTCTTTCTCATAGACAACTTCATCGAGAATTTCTTCTAAGGGGCGGGGGGATATGTTGGTAAGGCTAGCCATGAGCGTCTCTTGCGCAAAATAAACAGAGTTTTCAAGGTGGCTTATAGAACCGCCCATTATTTTGCGGGAAAAGCCGAAGAAGGCGCTTGACCCCCTTTGACGAGCAGCCGACATACGCCTCATGCCAGACACGTCCAATGCCCTTCTCTCGACCCCTACCGCCACAAGCTGTGCGATTAAAGCGCGGGGCCTTAAGAAAACCTATGCTGGGTCGAATAAACAGCCCGCGAAGGAGGCTTTGAAGGGGATAGACTTGGATATTGAACAAGGATCCATATTTGGTCTTTTAGGGCCCAATGGCGCTGGTAAGTCGACATTCATCAATATCCTTGCCGGTCTTGTTCAAAAAACCGCGGGAACAGCCTCCATCTGGGGCTTTGATATTGATCAAAATCCCCGTCAAGCGCGGGCCTCCATCGGCGTCGTGCCCCAAGAGATTTCTGCGGACGTATATTTCACGCCGAAAGAGGGGTTAGAAATTCAAGCTGGCCTTTATGGGGTGCCGAAAGACAAGCGCCGCACCATGGAGATTTTGCGCACCCTGGGGCTAGAGGATAAAGCCCATGCCTATGTCCGCTCTCTCTCTGGCGGGATGAAACGGCGGTTATTGGTGGCCAAGGCGATGGTCCATGACCCGCCCGTTCTTATTCTCGACGAGCCCACCGCCGGGGTGGATATCGAGTTGCGTAAGCAGCTCTGGGATCAGGTGATGGCCCTACATGATCGCGGGGTCACCGTCATTTTGACCACCCATTATTTAGAAGAAGCTCAAGAGCTTTGTGATACCATCGGCATTATCCATCATGGTGAGGTCAAAACCGTCCAACCTAAGGACCAACTGATTGCCAGCCTGGATCAAAAATCCCTCATGGTGGTGCCAGAGACCCCCATTGAAAAGCGCCCTGAATTGGGCCCTAAAACCAAAACTGAAATCAAGGACGACATCCTCTATATCACTTATAGACCCAGTGAAACGCGCATCGCCGACATTTTATCGGGCGTAAATCAAGCAGGGATTTTGGTGAAAGACCTCTCCACCGTTGAGGCGGATTTAGAAGATGTGTTTTTAGAGCTCACTTATAATAGCGATAAATGATGGCCTGAAATGAGACCTGCAATAAGACCTAGGCCCAAAACCTAACAAAAGGTTAATAATCACTTGACTCCCCCTGGTCGCTGGATAAGACTTTCTTCTGAAAGTGGAAGAGGTCGATTGGCCCATGGGCATTATTGTTCGATCAGCGACGAAACTGGTGCTGACCTTCGCGGTTACTCTGCTCCTGTTCATCCTCTTTTTTATGTTTTTTCCAAAGGGGATGACCGCGCTGCAGGACTTTGCCGCATTGCTGAATGATCTTATTCGCACCCCCTCTTTCTTAAATGAGCAGACAACAG
>JBCCMT010000293.1:0-3194 GCA_039026195.1 Pseudomonadota bacterium
CGGCTTTCACCGTCTCCATTTCTATCCAGTATAGGGATAGGGACTTAAAAGCACAAATACCATTTTGGTTACTAGCATTATAGTGCGGACTTACATATACTTCTACTTAAATTTTGATAAATAATGCTAATCTGAGAAGCAAAATGTCCCATTTATATCCTTTCCACGACGCATATGATAATGGATATCTAAAGACCCCTGACGGTCATTCTCTTTTCTATGAACAATGCGGTCACCCTGAAGGGAAGCCTGTAATATTCCTACACGGAGGGCCAGGATTGGGCTGCCTTCCTAACAATAGACGTTTTTTTGATCCTGAACGCTATCGCGTTATTCTTTTAGACCAGAGGGGGGCAGGGAAAAGTAAGCCCTTTTCATCGCTTGAGAATAATACGACTTGGCATCTGGTTGCTGATATTGAGCAGCTCCGCGATCATTTAAATATCGAGAAATGGCAAGTTTTTGGGGGATCTTGGGGGTCCACCTTGGCTCTCGCCTACGCCCAAAGTCATGCTGATCGGGTAACAGAGCTTGTGGTTAGGGGAATATTCTTACTCCGTCATTTTGAGCTTCAATGGTTTTATCAAGAGGGGGCGTCTTACATTTTTCCTGAAGCTTGGTGCGATTATATCAACGTCATCCCGCCGCAGGAGAGAGAGGATCTCATCCGAGCGTATCATCGTCGTTTAACCCATAAGGATCGTAAAGTACGGGTAGAAGCTGCAAAGGCGTGGAGTGTTTGGGAAGGGTCAACCTCAGAGTTACGCCCGAACCCAGATTTGCAATCTACCTTTGGAGAGGAGGATATCGCTCTTTCCATGGCTAGAATTGAAAATCATTATTTCGTGAACAAAGGGTTTTTTGAAAGTGAAAACCAACTGCTCGAAAAAGAGGCTATCGACAAAATATGCCATTTGCCTGGGGCTATTGTGCAGGGGCGCTATGATATGGTGACACCTATCCGCACAGCTTTAGATCTGTATGAAGTGTGGCCAGAAGCAGAAATGCATATTGTTCCGGATGCAGGGCATTCTGCTTATGAGCCAGGGATGGTAAAGGCACTGATTGATATTACAGATCGCTTTGCTGCCTTATAAGGCTTTATAAGGCGTGAGGCTGAAATATCGTAACAAAAATAGGCCTGGGGTCCCGATTCGGGCGCCTAAAGCGTCTCCGCTTCAATCGGAAGCACGGAGACGCTTTAAGTCTTTGTTTTGCATTTCCAGATGGCCAACCGCGCACACCCCGGATCGGGGTCCGGGGCAGGCTTGGCCTGGAAATGCTTTAGGCGTCTGTTGTTCGCAATCGCTTTAAAGCTGCTATTGATTGCTAGGGAAAGAGAATTGAGAGGCCTCTCTCACCCCGCCAGAGGGCCATCTTTGCGTAATTGTTTTCCGGCGTGTGTAAAACCGAACGCTATCTGGTCCGTAGGCATATAAATCACCAAATAAAGAGCGTTTCCATCCGCCAAAGCTATGGATGGCCACAGGCACGGGGAGAGGAACATTGACCCCCACCATGCCCACTTTGATATTATCAGAGAAATACCGTGCAGCCTCACCATCACGGGTGAAGATACATGTCCCATTCCCAAACTCGTGATTATCAATCAGTGCCATTGCTTCTTCTTGGGAGTTCACCCGCATCACACATAAGACGGGCCCGAAAATTTCCTCCTTATAAATGCGCATATCTTCTTTGACATGGTCAAATAGACACCCGCCAAGGAAGAAACCATCCTCATACCCCTCCACTGAAAAGCCACGGCCGTCTGCCACAAGGGCGGCGCCTTCTTCCACACCGAGATCCACATAGCCTTTGACTTTTTCAAAATGTGCTTTTGTCACAAGGGGGCCCATGTCATGGCTAGCATCTTCGCCGGGGCCAACCTTTAGTGTGGAAATCTGCTCTTTGAGCAAATTCACAACTTTGTCAGCTGTTTCATCGCCGACACACACAGCCACAGAAATCGCCATGCAGCGTTCACCGCATGACCCATAGGCTGCGCCCATAAGAGCATTTACAGCATTATCAATATCGGCGTCTGGCATCACGATAGCGTGGTTTTTCGCGCCGCCTAAGGCCTGTATACGCTTTCCATGGGCTGTTCCCGTAGAATAGATATATTCAGCAATCGGTGTAGACCCAACGAAGCTTACCGCTTCCACCCGGGGGTCATGGAGGAGTGTGTCCACCGCTTCTTTATCGCCATTGACCACATTGAAAACACCGTCCGGTAACCCAGCTTCGCTCAGAAGTTCCGCCAAAATAATAGCCGTTGTCGGATCTTTTTCTGAAGGCTTCAAAACAAAAGTATTGCCACAAACAATGGCCATGGGGAACATCCACATGGGAACCATGGCGGGGAAGTTAAAAGGGGTAATGCCAGCAACAACGCCTAAGGGTTGAAATTCTGACCAGCTGTCAATTTTAGGCCCCACATTTCGGGCGTGCTCCCCTTTTAAAATTTCTGGGGCAGCGCAGGCATATTCCACCACCTCAACACCGCGAATAAATTCCCCCATGGCGTCGTCGACAACCTTGCCATGCTCTTGGCTAATGGTCAGGGCAATGCGATCGGCATTTTTTTCAAGTAGTTCTTTGTATTTGAACATGATCCGCGCTCTCTTGAGGGGCGGAAGATCACGCCATGCAGGAAAGGCGGCAGACGCTGCGGAGATAGCCTCTTCAACGGTTTGTTTTGTGGCGAGTGCCACATGCTTGGTCACTTGCCCAGTAGCCGGATTGGTGACGGGGGCAGGGCGGTTATCATCCGTCACATGTTGCCCATTGATATGGTGGCCAAGGGTTTCTGAAGAAAGGGTCATAGGTATTTTCCAGTTGAAATGTAATCTTGAAGGTCGAAGTTTCTATTGAATTTTATCGAGGACCCGCCGAATGGCTTTAAAGGTATTCTCAATATCTTCGGGCTTTGAATCTAAGAAGGGAGAGAATTGTAAGATATCCATCCCGTTTCGGATCACCAGGTCTTCTTCCCAGAAACATAATTTATGAGCTTCTAATCCGCGAATACCGGCTGCGCCTTCCTGTGGGCTAAGCTCCACAGCGCCCATCAAGCCGAAATTTCGGACATCAATGACCATGGGATGGTCCGCAAGGGTGTGAATGGCCTCTTCAAATATGACTTCATTCTCACGCGCTTGTTCAAAGAGACCTTCCTCTTTGTAAAGATC
>JBCCMT010000294.1:0-3180 GCA_039026195.1 Pseudomonadota bacterium
CTTATCAAGGCTGTTGATGAAGTGGGTGGACGGGGAATTGAATTTTTCGATAATGAAATAGACATGACAGCCCGTGCGGTTGAGCGAATGCAGACTGAGAACCCCCCGCCCCTTTTACAAGAACAAACCCCAGGTGAAGATTACTGCCTAACTGTTCTTTATAAGGAAGGGGAGCTTCTTGCCCATATGGCATATCACAATATTCAAACAATGCCGAGTGACGGGGCCGCTGGGGCCATGCGAGAAACCATTGACGATACCCCCTTTTTGGAAATCGCCAATAAGCTGATGGCAGAGATCAATTGGACGGGCGTTGCGGAAATCGATTTTATGTGGACAGGTGACCCTAAAGACACCCCCCATCTGATTGAGGTGAACCCACGTTTTTGGGCAGGGCTATTTCAAAGTGTGGAATCTGGTATTGATTTTCCTTGGCTTGTTTATCATCTTTATGCGTATGGCTTTGTTCCTGACGTGAATGAAGCTGTGGTGGGTACCAAAACCCGCATTCCTGTTGCCTGGGCTGCAGGGGCTCTATCCGAAGCTTTTTCTGAGGATATAGATATGGAAGGCGCCCAAAAGGCGTGGCGGGAAATGCTATCTGACGTTAAAGACGGAGAATTAAATAATGCTGCCCATTCTCTAAAAACAGCTTTTGCCAAAATAACAAATTTTGAAGGCGCCATCGATTTATTACGGTCCCAATCTCGCCATGCACAAGAAGCAAAATCAGAACTGATGATCAAGGATGATCCCTTATCATCTCTAGGCGTCTTTTTTGTCTTAAGCTCCCTTATCCGACATGGGAAGCTTCCCCCTGAAATAAAGAGCTAAAGCATATGTCGTCCTCTCCTGTTATAGGCATTACCAAGCCTGAAAAAGGCGATAACCTGGCTTATTTCGCAATCTCAAGTGCTGTTCGCCTTGTGGGGGGACAACCTTTAGAAATGACGACAAGCATGTCTTGGCGAGAAACATATATCCAAGGGCTTATCATTGGGGGCGGGTCTGATGTTTTCCCCCCTCACTATCATCAAGATGCGGTTGAAGGCGCCCAATATGATCAGGGTCGCGATGAAATGGAGATGTATTGGGCCCGCAAAGCGAGAGATACAAACCTACCCACTTTAGCAATTTGTCGCGGCGCGCAGGTGATGAATGTGGCAAGCGGCGGCTCGCTACACCAAAAATTAGATGAAATTTATGAGGATGTTGACTACCCCTCCACTATTTATGGTCAGATATTCTACCGTAAAGAAATTAATATCGACCCCCAAAGTCTTTTGTCAGAAATCGTCTCAAGCGACACGGCACATGTTAACTCTATCCACAAGCAAGCGATTGCAGAGACAGGCGAAAACCTTACTGTCACAGCACGCGAAAGAAATGGCGTTATCCAAGCGATTGAAGACAAAAGCCGCCCTTATTATTTAGGCGTACAGTTTCATCCTGAATTTCTTATTCACCGCACACAATTTCGGAATATCTTTAAAAAATTGGTAGAGATATCCCACCCTTCATAATAGTTTTCCTGATGAAAACTGTGTTCTGTCTCGACGATGCAACCTTTTCTATCGAAATGATTTGTATAGTAAAAGGAGATAGATATGTCAGGATATAGCGAAGGAACAGAGGTTGAATGGAATTGGTCTTCTGGTTCAGCCAAAGGAACAATTCAAAAAGTGTATACGCAAAAACGGACCTTAAAAATAAAAGGCAGCGAAGTAACACGCGAGGCCTCTGAAGACTGCCCCTCTTACCGTATTGAGCAAGAAGATGGCGATGAAGTTTTCAAATCTCACTCAGAGGTGAAAAAGGCGTGAAATCTAAGACAGATTTTACGTCTTAGATAAAGTCAAGAACCGGATGATGTCGTTGAATTCTCTGTAGAGATTTTTTTCTCTTTCAGCAGCTTCAGCATCTACGCCCCACAGCTCTGATTGATAGGTTTCGTCTAAACGACTGGCAGTGAATGCACCATCTGGTGAAATAGTCTTCTCAATTAGCGCAAGTCCTAAAATGGCGGACCCTGTCATTTCAGTCAGTAATTTTAGGCAAAACTGCTCTTGGGCACTCTTTGTTTTTATTTTTTGGTGAAAAGCGGTCTGCAAGGCTTCCGATTGCTCAACAGCAATAATCGTTTTTGTCGTTTTGAAAGAAGCACCAAGCTGTTGCCCCACCCTCTCTAACAGGGGGCGCCATGTTTGATCTTGCCGCTGTGCAAGCTTTTCATCTGTTGACCAATAGCAAAGCAAATCAGTATTCAAGTAAGACAAAATAAAATTCTGCCAATCCTCTTCATCTTGATGATCGAGAATGACCCCTTGCAATTTTGTTAAAGGCATCGTTGACAGATCGATTACATCTTCTTGCCCCCTCCACTCATCTGCAATGGCTTGTGATAATTTTTCAGAAGAGGCCCCTAATAGACAACGCCCAACCGTCTTTGCCGCGCGCCCATCTAACTGAACAACATAGCGATCTTCTATTTCCTTTAAAGAAACATCCGTGTAGAATTTTTTTATTGATTTACCCATGGTCTGGCCATTCTAAATCATGGGGTTCGGTAAATCCAAACCATGCCCATGTTTCTGACATATGCCCTGTGAGGGGGGCTGTTATCGTTAAGGGTTTTCGTCCAGGGAGAGGAAGGGTCATGGATCGACAAAAAAGATGCATTTTTTCGCTAACCCCTTCTAATATAGCCTCTGTACCGCCATATTTTCGGTCCCCAATAATCGGTGTTTTTAAAGCTGACATATGAACACGAATTTGGTGCGTACGCCCTGTAGTTGGCCGCAACGCAACGAAGGCAGCTTTTAGTGCGGCCGTCTCTACCACTTGAAAATCTGTGATCGCCCTTTTTCCCAAACGGTTCGGGCCAACACGCTCTTGGCCATCCACCGCCTTTCCTTTGTCAATGGCGACATCAATGCGTCCAAAGGGGGGGTGTGGTACACGTTTTGTCAGTGCCCAATAGGTTTTGAGCACATCATGATGACGGAAAGCTTCAGCTAATTGCGCAGCACTTTTTCGCGTGCGCCCTAATACCATCAGCCCGCCTGTGTCACGATCAAGCCTATGGACAAGCCTTGGCCGTTCGCCCCCCTCTTCTAAGGCCCCCAACATCCCATCTAAATGGCGCGTTGTTTTAGTCCCCCCTTGGACGGCTAAACCAAA